>JAFZRM010000075.1 GCA_017619885.1 Clostridia bacterium
GAACAGGAATATATCGCGTACCCAGAACGCGTCGTGCTCGGTGAACACGTCCGCGCGGTAGTTTTTGCAGTCGTACCAGACGGACGATCTGTTTTTGCCGTGGCGGTCGGTCAGCGCCGAGACGACCGTCGCGGGCGTTTCGGGGAACGTCGCCTTGAACCACGCGCCGGTCTCGCCGAGCGTCAGCGGCTCGAGCCTGCCCGCGTCGCGCCATTTCGCGATCTTTTCGATCTGATACGTCAGACCGTTACACATCGAAGGCCAGCCGAACGAGTTCTCCTGCCCCGCCTGCGTGTAGCCGAATTGCAGACAGCGGCCGCTGAAGTTCTCCTCGAAATACCAGTCGACCCATTCGGGGTTGCCGCCGCCGTCGCGTCCGCAGTAAACGGGTTCGAGCGTGGCGACGCCCTGCCATTCCGCGGCGACGCTGTTGACGTCGAGCCCCATGTCGTACTGATAAATCGGGTCTGAGCCGAGCATACGGAAAACGGGGATGTTTACCTGCGCGTCGGCAGTCTGCGCCGGGCAGAGCATGTTGTATTTGCTCGGGTAGTACGCCTGGTTGTAATATCCGCCCCAGAACGTGTAGCCGTCCGTGCCCCACTGGTCGCGGCAGGTGCACGCGGCGTCGACGTCGTATTTATTATTTATATATTCATATGTATATGCGTCGATCGCCCACGAGCCGACGCTCTTCGGATATCTGCCGTATATCTGTCTGTATTTTTCAAACAGGACGTCGACGAGCCGCTCGCGCTCTTCTCTTTTGTACGCGACCGTGAATCCGGCGTTGGCGTGGTAGTCCCACGGGAAATTCGGTCTGCCGCGCCACTTTACGCCCGCCGCCTCGCACTGCGATTCGACGACCTCGAGCCAGACGCCGATCTCGGTCTTGCCGTTCGCATCCTTCAGGATGTCCGTGAACTCGGGATTGCAAAGCGCGTCGTACATGAGCAGGAACGTGGATTTAAGGTCGTATTTGTTTACGAGTTTGACCTGCTCCTTTACCGGAGTCGTCAGGTCCGCCTCCTGCCTCGGCTCGCAGCCGCGGATGAAGTTGATGATGTTGACGATCTGTCTTTTCATTGCTCGATCTCCTTGATACTGAGAATACATTCTCCGCGCCCGACGTTCGAGTAGAATATCGCGGGCGCCACGGGCGAATCTGAAGTGCAGCCGCCGTAAATGAATTTAAAGCGGCCGTCTTCGAGCCTTTCTATCTCTCCCGTGCCGTTTATCGTCGAGAAGCCGACGAAATACACGTTAATACCTGTGTTCGCCGGCGCGTCGGTCTTGTCGACTCCGGCGAGGATGACTGAGAAATTGGACCATTTGAGCCCGTCCTTCGAAAACTGAAGCGCCGGGGTGGAAGCGCTCGTGATCGCGCAGCCGATGCGGACGAACAGCACTTCGCCGCCGTCAAGTCTGAGCCAGCCGATCTGGTTGCCGAGGCCCTGGAGATTGTCGACGCGCTCGACGAGCTTGTAGTCGAACTCGAACGGATCGGCGGAGCGGATGCGGCAGTATCTGACCGAGACGTTCCTTATGACGTGGCGCACGTACATCCAGTACGGACGGCCGTCCGGATCGTCGGGGTAATACAGCACTTCCTCGTGGTCGAACGAGGAATACTCCGGCTCGTTTATTATGACGGGTTTGTCGGTCTTTCTTTCAAAGTGCAGGCCGTCGGTCGAGGTGGCGACGCCGATCTTGTCGTGGCCGATCAGCGTTCCGTCCTCGAGATGCGTGTAGTTCTCGCACTGCCAGTACATATAATAGACGCCGTCGACGCAGACGACCTCCGGCTCGATCGTGTTGCCGCTCCACCACTCGTTCGGGACGCCGAGCTCGCCGCCGAGGAAGAACGCCGGCGCGTCGATGTTGCGGATCCAGTGCTCGCCGTCGTCTGACGTATAGACGAGGACGTGGTCGCCGTCGCACGGTTTGTATTTGTCTTTGTTGTAATCGACGTACAAGCCGCCGTTATACAGGATATACGTGCCGTCGTCTTTTTTGAGGATGCTCGTCGAATAGTCGTACGCCGGGGCTTCCGTCGGATAAGTGAGCGAGCAGACGAGATATTCCTCGCTTTTGACTTTTATCTTCATCGTGGCGACGAGGTCGGAGACTCCGTCCTCGTTCGTATCGCCGGGAGTCATGTATTTTATCGGGAGCTGCGATTCCCACGTGGGATAGAAATTGAGATTGTCGGTCTCGTTCTCGTGAGGTCCGAACTGGCCGTCCTTGCTGCCGTAATATGTTCTCACACCCGTGCCGGGCATCGTAACGATCAGATCGCAGACGCCGTCGGTATTGATATCGGCTACGGCGAACAGGTCGTAATCGTCCTTGATGTTCAGCGCTTTTTCGGAATAAAGCACAGCAGCTCCGTCCTTCACCGACCAAGACGAGGTGTCGAAGCCTTTGACCGCGATTATGTCGGTATAACCGTCGGCGTTGACGTCGCCCGGGCAGAAACTCTCTTTTTCGTATTTTTCACAATCGGGCAGAACTCCGAGCGACGTGAATTCAAATCCGTCCTCTGAACCGTAGCCGATCACGGCGGTCTTTTTGTTCGTCATGAATAGCAGGTCCGTGAAACGGTCGCCGTTGAAGTCGCCGGTGCCGCGAAGCACGCCGTCGACGTCGATCTTCTGGGTGTAAAGCAGTTTGGAGTCGTTGTATTTGGCGTATTTGCCTTTGCCTTTATACATTCTCAGCTCACCGTCGTTGAAGATCAGGTATTCGCTGAATCTGTCTCCGGTGAATTCACCGAAGAAATAATCCGTGTCCTGCGGATATTCCTTCGCGTAATTCGCGGCGACGAAAAGATCACCCATATGGTGAGAATCGCGGTCGATCATGCTCTGCGGACCGTAAAAACGGCTCTCGAACTCGACCGTATATTCACCGCCGCCTCTGACGCTGACGTTCGCCGTGCCGTTCACCTCGGTCGTGGTCTCCTTCAGCATGCGGCTCATTTTAAAGCCGTCGACCGGCGCCGCTTCGTGCGCGACGACGGTTTCCGCGGGTTCAGTCACGGCCGGCTCCGTCGCAGCCGTATCCGTCACCGTATCCGTGCTTGTTTCCTCAGGCTTCGCCGTGCACGAACACAACAGAAGCGTGATCATAATAATTACTGACAAAAATCTTTTCATATCATACCTCGCTATCATAATATATATCGATTATACCATCCCGCCCGAAAAAAGTCAATAAATATTATAAAAAAAGAAACGGGCCGAGCCCGTTTCATATTTGTATAATACTATATCGTTTCAAGAATCCTGAAGAATATATCCGACTTTGTTGACGCCGATAATTCCGCGCTTCAGGATCGTGATTTTTATCGTTTCCAACTCAGCCTCTTCGACTTCGGCATAATCCACGTCAGCGCAGTCGATTTCAGCTGTTTCAAACTCGGCGTTTTCTATCTCGGCCAGCTCGACTCCCATTTCGTCGAGAATTTCTTCCGGCAGTGTATAATCCTGTTCTACAAGGCCGAAACAAGTAAACCCGGTGTCTACGCAAAATGAAATAAGTTTCTTTTTTCCGATATTATAAACCGCGGAGATCGCGCAGCCGATCAGACTTCCGATTATGTAGCCCAGTCCCGGTATCTCAAACCCGATTATCTGTGTGATTGTTCCTGCGATACTTGCGCTGACTTTCATTGCAACGATACTTTCGCTGACTTTCATGCCTATAAGAAAACCGGCAGTCGCTACAGCGTTGTCGACCAAAGCATTGCCCATTTCACGCGGTGTCATCTTACCGGCCGCGACAAGGATAGAATCCTTGATAGTTTCCATCGTTATTGCGACTAAACTACCGAGCATCGTCGGGTCGACGCTTTTTAAAGCAGCGCCGAACGCACCTTTCATACACATTATCTCAAGCGCACACGCGACAGAACCTCGAAGAAATGCCTCTGCGCCGGAAGAAACTGTTTTGATCCCTGCCTTTTTGAGCTGATCAACGTCAATCTCGCCTGTTTTTATCAAATAGTCTATTGCTTTGAAGATCTCAGGCGCGGTCTGAAGAATCATAGTTAGTGCGGCTGCACTCAAACCGGCTTTCATTGATTCTTTGATCATGTATTCCGGAGAAATTACGTTTTCAACCGATACACCATGATCTTCGGCATCAAATTCCTGCTTTTTGCTCTCGCGTGCAAATTCTTCCAGTTCTTTTCTTGTAGCGCCTTTTGACTGAACTCCTTTGTCGTTTTTGATCCTGTCTGTCAGCTTTCTCTCTGTTTCCGCATATGATTCAGCAATTTCGGGCCTGGATTCTTGATTCCTAAGCATTTCACGATGAGCAGTTTGTTTTGCTCCTTCTAAATGTTCAGAAACAACAAGTTTATCCATGTCCTTATATCTTGATCGTCCTAATTCACGGTCGTATCTTGCTTGTTCTTTTGCTGATTTTTCAGGAGTGGCATACGATTTTGCGCTTATGTTCTTTATAACTTTGTCGTTGTGTTTGATTTCTATATCAACAGAATTCTTCCCTGTGCTATGTTTGACAAATGCCCTGTCTTTTGAACCGGAAGCAGCTGCGTCGGCGTTAAATGTCCCTGCTGCCCACTCCTCCAACATATATCCCTGAAGATTATCAACTTGCAAATTCCGATACTTGTGTTCATTTATGCTTTTTTCAAGCGCTGTAATTTCCGCCTGAACATTATTGACATATTTCTGGCCTATATTTGCAGACAGAGCGGATCCTGCAGCTTTTGCAGAAAATTCCCAGCCTTTTTCAAAACTATTATCTTTCATTTTTTATATCATTTGCCGAGAAACTCGTTGAGGCCGTAATAATAGAAATGCTGAAGCCCGTAGAGATACTGCTGTTCTTCGATCTTGACTTTATTTCCAATATAATTTACGGTACTTGTTACTGCCAGGGAGACTGGGTCGATTATCGTCGCCAACGTACTCAAAAACGGATTGACAACTTCTTTGTTAGCCGCTGCTCTCGGCGATTTTTCCTCTTTTGCCTTTGCCGCCTTATCTTTCTTTATACGTTCTATTACCTGCGACGTATATGATACATTCTTGCCGGCGGTCTCTTCATTCGTCTGATCGGACACATCTTCCGCCGGTTGCTCATCTTCGGCGTTCTCCTCGGCTTTTATCTCGCCGATAGTCTTTTCCGACAGCAAAGAAAACGCCTTCAAAAACGCTTCGTAATCCTCTTTTTTGCTGAGCGCTTTTGCTTCCGCCATTACAATAGCTTGACTGCCGGCCCATCCGTATTTGACGCCGAATTGATCATATTTGTAATCGACCAGCGGCAGAAGTTTTCCGCTTCCTTTAATATTACCGATGAACAGAACTTTGCTTGCAATCTTTCCGGTTTTTTTCTGGTCTGCCCACGTTTTTTCATCCCACGAAACAACCTTGACTGATCCATCCTTGACGCCTACAATATTGTCGTCATCAATGTCGTCATCTGTTTCGATCAGTTTTTTGATCTGATTGGAAAACAATTCATTTTTGTACACTACTATAAGTGTTTTGGGATTCATTAAAGACATAATACGCCTCCGTTAAAATATTAGAATAGAAATCTGCGAATCAACCGACAATTTCGCGGTCTTTTATATTTTATCATATAAGAAAGCGTTTTTGTTAACCTGTCAGCATAATTTTGGCGTTTTTTTCGAGGATTTTCGGGATTTTTTTGAATTTGTGCGAAATAGAAAAGCCTCCCCGGTACGGGGAAGCTTTTTGGTTTGCAGAAATTATCTCTTGGAGAACTGGGGAGCGCGGCGGGCGCCTTTGAGACCGTATTTCTTTCTCTCTTTCATTCTGGGGTCGCGGGTAAGCAGACCGGCTTTCTTTAAGGGAGAACGGTATTCGGCGTCTACTTTGAGGAGCGCTCTTGCCACGCCGTGACGGATGGCGCCTGCCTGACCGGAGATGCCGCCGCCCTTGACGGTGCAGATTATATCGAACTTGCCTGCCGTTTCGGTCACGCCGAAGGGCTGGTTGACGATGAGCTTGAGAGTTTCAAGACCGAAATAATCGTCTATGTCTCTCTTGTTTATCGTGATGGCTCCGGTGCCGGGTACGAGGCGTACGCGGGCGATGGATTTCTTTCTTCTGCCGGTGCCGTAGAAGTAGGGTTGAGCTTCGTTATACATTTACGATTACCTCCTGTCTTAGTCTGCCAGGGTCTCGGGCTTCTGAGCCTGCTGCTTGTGCTGCTCGCCTGCGTAGACCTTGAGTCTGGTGATAGCCTTGTCACCGATGGAGTTGTGGGGGAGCATGCCCTTGACCGCTTTCACGAAAGCGAACTCGGGTTTTTCCGCCATGATCTTCTTGTACTGAACAGCCTTCAGGCCGCCGATGTATCCGCTGTGATGATAGTAATACTTCTGTTCAAGCTTTCTGCCGGTGAGGACCGCTTTGGAAGCGTTGATGATTATTACGAAATCACCGCAGTCAACGTTGGGTGTGAATTCGGGCTTGTTCTTGCCGCGGAGTATGTTTGCCGCCTTTACCGCCGTTTTTCCGAGCGGAACGCCTGCTGCATCTATAACATACCATTTGCGGTCAACATTTTCTTTCTTTGCCATGTAAGTGGACATTAATGTTTCCTCCGTAAATTGTGATAGTCCTGATATCGAACAGTGGCAAGTATACCACAACGTTTCCGTTTTGTCAAGACTTTTTTGAAACTTTTTTGATTTATCGGTACGTTTTCTTCGATTTTCTTTGATTTTCTTCGATTTTCACGCTTTTTCAGATGCAAAAAGCGGCGAAAAACTCCGCCGCTTTCTTTTAAGCGTAGATTTTTATCAGTATTTCGTCTCGTCGCCGGGCGTCCGGTCGTACTGCGAGCCGCTCTGATGTGCAAACTCGTCGGGCTGTACTCCGTCGGGCCGGCTGTAATCGGGCTGCGCCTCGATCTTATCCGGCTCCGCGTAGATATCCGGGACCTGCTCCGCGGGCTTTCCGAACTTCTCCGCTATCGCCGGATCCGCCATCTGCTGCTTCGCCGCCTTCTCCGCGTTCACGCGGCCGAAATTCGTTTTGATCGTACCGATCGAGCCGAGTATCGCGAAGCCGAGGCCGAGCAGAAGCGACAGGCCGTACGATTTCAGCACCTGCATATCGGTCAGCGAAAGAAACGCGACGGAGAACGCCTGCCCGTACGTGAACGGAGCTTCGATCTCGCCCGACGCGTACCATTCCTGCGACGCCTTCATTACGTCCCACGCAAGGCAGCCGTACCACGCGAGCACGAGCACGAGGAACGCTATTATAACGGAGAATATTATTCCTTTTTTACTCAGCTTGCCCGCGAAAATGCGGTAGCCCTGTATCGCGCAGAACACGCCGACGAGTCCAGACAGCGCGGCGATGAAGCCGATCATATCGAGGATCACCCAGACGACGGCGCCGGCGAGCGAAAACAGGAACGCTCCGAGCAGACCGAGAAATACTTTTTCTTTCTTTTCCTGTACGGGATTGAATCCGGTATCCATAATGCACCTCTGTAAAAGTTTAGTTGTCTTATTATACACCGCGGCAACTGTTTTGTCAATACTTTTCCCGACATTTGTGCCTTTCGGTGAAAACGGCGGGGACGCCGCCCCGCCGTTACCGTTTACTTAACGCCTTTTTTCTTCTTCGCCGCCGCGGCGAGCACGGCTATCGTGACGCCGACTCCGACGACCATCGCACCGGCGACGGAGGCGAGCACGATTATCATCGCCTTGGAGGATTTTCCGTCCTGACCGCCTATCGCGGAGGTCTTGTCGTCGCCCGGGACGAACGTATCGCTGCCTGTGCCGTCAGCATCCGCGGTCTGCGCGCCGGTCGTGCCGGCTGGCTCGCTGGTGTCGGGGACAGTGGCGTCCGCCCCGGTCGTTGCCGCGGGAGTATCTTCCGCGGTCGTGTCGGGTGAGGTCGTGTCGGGCGCCGTCGTCTCCTCCGCCTCGTATCTCACTATGGCTGACGCGGATTCGGCTTCGGATACGACCGCGCCGCCCGCCGTAACGGAGACCACGCAGCTGTAGCTGATCTCGCCTTCAGTCTGAGGCGGTATGTAGATCTGCGCGGTGGCGTCGGGGATGAGCGTCTTCTCTTTGCCGTTCTCCTGCTGATACCACTGATACGAAAGCTCACCGTCGGACGATTCGGCTTTCACGCGCAGCGTGCATTCCGTGCCGAGTTTGAACGTGCCGCCCTTCGGCTGCTCCGTTATCTTCGGCGGAGCGACTGTCTTTTTGACGACCTTCACCGTGATCTCGGTGTTTATATCCTCGTATATGAGCTTGACCTTCTGCTCCCCTTCTTTGCTGAAGCTGACGGGCTCGAATTTGAGATCTTTTCCGTCCTTGAGATCGAGATATCCGTCGGAGCGCCAGACTCTGACGACCATTCCCTTGGGATCGAACGATTCGCCGACGTAGTATTCCGTCTTATTCGGCATGTACGTCACTTCCATCGAAACGTTCTCGACCTTTTCAAGGACCTCGACGATTATCATATTGGAATAGCTGTAGTTCGCCATCGGCTCGCCCTCTCCGTCGAACACGCCGCACGCGTAGAAATACGTGCCGGGCTCGGAGGTATCGGGTTTGTACGTCTTGCCGTTGTGGGTATCGTCGCCGTCGATTATCGCCTTGATATTGTATATATCGTAATCGGGCGATTCATACCACTGATAAGTTATGAAATCCTTTATCTCGGTCACGTTGCCGCTCGTCGGTTTGCCGGAGACGGTAAGGGTTATGTCTTCGCCCTGGTCGCACGTCACGAATACCGGCGCCGTTATATCGGGCGGGCTGAACATCGTGGAGTCGCCTACCATAATGCGGAAATAGACCGTACTGCTCTGCGTCTTGCTGCTTACCGTGCAGCGCATGAGCGAGCCGTCGAGTCCTTTCTGTACCTTATCGAGCCACAGAACGTTGCCGATGGTACCGGTCATGCCGCCGGAAAAATCGACGTATTTTCTCCACGGATCGGTCGATTTGCTGCCGACTCCGATGGGGTATTCCTTGCCGTCGAACGTGATAAACCAGTTGTAGCTGAATTTCTCGTGTCCCTTGTCGTTGCTGCATACGCACTGATACGCCGCCATCGTCCCCTCGGGCCAGCAGACGTTCTTCGGTGCGGACTCGATCAGCGGGAATTCGTCAGTCGCCGCCGACGCGGTCAGCATGAGAGCCGGTACGAGCGCGGCGACGAGCGCCGCGGCAAGCATCAGGCAGATCGCTTTTTTCATGATTATACCGCCTTTCTTTTCAAGGTGATCGTTTTATCTTATTATACCATGATTTTTTTAAAATGCAATACGCATTTACAAAAATCATTCGAAAATCACCGTAAGGTACGGATTTGAGCATGCAGCGGACGCGAGAACATACGCGAGCGTCTCCGCGTATTCGCCAAGGTTATCCCTTGCGGCGCAAAAATGCCTGATCTTTATTCTCGTTTTTCTGCCGATCGACGTAAGCACGTCGTTCAACGCGTCAAGATTGCTGCCTATGTAGTCCTCGGAGCCTATCGCGGCTCTCAGCGCGTCGTGCACGGCTTTTCTGTCCGTGAACAGCGACGCGTCGACTTCGATCTTTTTAGTAAACATAACTCACCTCAATAAAGCTGCTTGAACGACTCGTAATGGTCGTCGGTATAGAATATCAGCCCGTCGTTTGAATACACGATGCGCTTCGCTCCTCTGCTCTTGGCGTGAAGCGTGTCTATATCACATTCATAATACCTTCTGCCGCTCTTCGTGGGCAGCAGTTTTTCGTTGTTTCCGAACGAATCGCCGCCTATGCACTTGCCGTACAGCGATTTGATGCTGTCAAGGCCGCCGCCTTTCCAGCCGGCTTTCTGCGCCTGAGATTTGGTTATGAAGTTTTTCGGCAGTTTTCCGTACGTATGGATATAAAGCGCCACGTCGTCCTTTGACGTATACGTGCCGTTCTCGTCGATCTTCGGCGGCTCGGTCTCGGGAGTTTTGGTCGTCTCCGGCGCTTTCGTGGTCTCCGGAGCTTTCGTCGTCTCCGGAGCTTTCGTCGTCTCGGGAGCCTTCGTCGTCTCGGGGGCTTTGGTGGTGTCCGGCGCCGTCGTGGTGTCCGGCGCCGCCGTAGTGTCGGATACCGTCGTATCCGGCTCCGTCGTGGCCGGGGCTTCCGTGTCTGGCTCCGGCGTTTCCGTCGCGTCGGGCAGGCCGGTGGTCTCAGCCTCGGTCGGCGGCGCGTCCGTCTCCGGGTCCGTGAAGATCACGAGGCCGCTGTACGTGGTGTCGGCTGACGTGTCCGTCCCGGGGCGCTTTGCGCACGAGCCGAGCGAGAACACCGTCGCCGCGATCAGCAGCAGCGATAAAAGAGCAGCAAAATTCTTTTTCATATCCTTCATCCGTTTCAATTTATGACGTCGCCGTCGGCGCAGTGCACCGTGATGCCGGCGAGTGTGTTCTGACATCCGTTTTCGGCGTTATACAGTTGTTTCCACTGCTCCGCCGTGCCGGCGTAATTCACCGTCGTCAAGGAGCCGCATTTGTACCCGTCGACGCCGGCGTAGCCTAAAGCGGCAAAACCGAGATACTGCAGCGACGCCGGCAGACTGACCGTTTCGAGGTTATTGCAGCCGCGGAACGCGTACGAGTTGATCTTCGTTATCCCCTCCGGGACGACCGCCTCGACGACGCACGAGCAGCAGCTTATCGCGTTGCGTCCGACGGTCGTGACCGGCATCCCCTCGTACTTCGTCGGTATGACGAGCATGCCGGCGCGGAACGTGCCGATATCAGTGACGTACGCGGTACCGTCGCCCGCCTCGCGGAGCTCAAGTCCGACGGACGGTATCTCGCGGCTGAAGCCCTCCGTCGGGCCTCTGTCCGGGATCACGCCGTCGTAATGGTAAGTGTATTTGTCGCACAGGCGCAGGAAATATTTTGACGCGGAGCGTTTTTCCGCGGCGGACTGTGCGAACTTCGAGAGGATCATTTCAAAATGGAGCGCCGATTTTTCGATATGGGAGTGGATCTCGTCGTCGCAGACGACCGAGAGCGCCTTATCCCAGAGCTGCGCGCATTTTTCGACGACGGTGTAGTCCTTTTCGCCGTTGATCTCCGGCGCGTAGAAGACTTTCTGATCGGTGTAGACGGAGGTGTGACCGTCCCAGGCGGTCAGGCCTTTGCGCTTCGCCGTTTCCTGCGTCAGATCCATGTATTCGCGCAGATACGGTCCGGCTTCGCCGTAATAATCGTGCATGTACTCGTCCCAGAGGCGGTTGAAATCCTCTTTAGTGATGTCGGGATCCCACATAAGGCGCGACATAAGATACGCGCGCATCTCGCAGAACTCGCCGGTATCGAGGTGAGCGCCCTCCTGGAACATTCCCACGACGCCGCAGTCGCGGAAGAATTTCATGTTGTCCCACAAGACGTTGAGGTCGGGACCGACGGAGGAGACGTAATTCGAATGATTGTAGTTGTAATCCCAGATATACAGGTTCTTGCAGACCTTCGACCAGCCGACAAGATTTTCGTACATCACGCGGTTGATCTCGCAGTCGGGGTCGTTGAAGGCGTGCGTGAAGCAGGTGCTGTCCATCGTGCAGACCTGGACGATGACGTTGTCGCGCGGCTTGACGACCTCGGGATCGGGGACCCACGTGGAGTAGTTATACGCGAGCGTCAGTATTTTTACGTCCTTGTCGGGGTATCTTTCCTTCACCGCGTCGGCGATGTCGTTTATGAACATCAGAAGCGAACCCATGCCGGAGCCCGCCGCCTCGTCCTTTGCCGCGCACTTCTCGCATCTGCAGTGGGTGTTGTTGTCGTTCTGACTGACGCCTATCGCCTCGTACTGCGGCCACCACGTCTCGATGTCGGCGCAGACGCTGTTCAGCGTCGCCTCGAACACCGCGGGATCTGACAGACACGGCTGAGTGTCGTACGGTCCGCCGGTCAGCGAGCGCCAGCCCAGATTATGCGGGCCGCCCGCGCCGCTGAGCAGAGTGCCGGAGCACTGCAGTCTCGCCTGATAGCGGTTCCAGCCGTTTATGATCTCGATATCGAACATATTGCGGTACGGGAACGCCGGCTCAAACACCGTTCTCTGCCCTTTCGGGACGTCTTTTATATCGTTCTTTCTGAAATATGTGAAAACGCCGGAATAAAAGCGGACGCCTAAGTAATTGTACAAGAAATCGTAGACGCCGTTGCTCGTGCCCTTGTCCGACGTGCCGGTGATGTAGAGGTCGCCGTCCTGCTCGAGCAGCGCGTAGCCGTCGTATTTCACCTCGGCGCGGGCGGAGACGACCGCGTCGGTGTCCGCCTCGGTCTGGCCGAGGATTATCGAATGCCCGCGCCTGTCGCCGCAGCCGGTCACCGGCAGTTTTATGCCGGTCTCACGTTCTATCAGATCCGCCATGTCCTCCGCCGCGGAGCGCAGCGTCTCGGACGGATCGGGCGGCAGGGCGATGCCGAACAGATCGAGCGGATAGCCGCCGATATTTATCGACACCGGTCCGGGATCGGACGCCCCGGTCACCTCGTCGGTCGTCCCGGCCGTCACCGGCTCCGTGCCGGCGGCGGTCGTGACGTCTTCGCCGCTTTTGCAGGCGCAGAACAGCGGCAGTATGATCAACGGGATGCAAAGGATCGAAATGACTTTTTTCATGCTTCCTCCGGTCTTCAATAAGTTATATCTCCGTCGGCGCAGTGCACGATGCGGTCTTTCAGACAGTTTGCCGCTCCGTTATAAGCGGCGTAAAGCGCGTTCCACTGTCCGGTCGTGCCGGCGTAGTAGATATCCGTCAGCGCGTCGTTGCTGTAATAGCCGCCGGCGCCGATGCCGAGCGCGCCGTATTCAAGCACCTGAAGCGACGCGGGCAGGTAAACGGCTTTCAGGTTCACGCAGGCGCGGAACGCGTATTTTCCGATATACGTCACGCCCTCTTTGACGTGCAGTTCTACGACCGTGTCGGCGCGCGAGAACGCGCTCTGACCGACGCCGGTCACCTTTTTGCCGTCGTGCTCAGACGGGATCACGAGCATTCCGGCGCGGAAATCACCGACGTCCGATACGTACAGCGACCCGTCCGCGTAGGATCTGTATTCGAGCCCTTCGGACGGGATCTCCGTGCTGAAGCCCTCGGTCGGGCCGGCTGACGGAAGGCTGTTGTCCCAGTCGTAGGTATATTTGTCGCACAGCGCTTTATACTCGCCCGACGCCTTCTTTTTGAGGGCGCGGTCGCCGGTGTAAAGCCCCGCGGCGTTGAGATACGTTATCGAAGATTTTTCGACGTGCGCGAAAGTCACGTCGTCGAGCTGACAGGCAAGCGCTTTATCCCAAAGCTCCGTGCACTTGTCTATGACCTCGGTGCTCTTCTTGTTGTCGACCTTCGGGACGAAGAACACAGACATATCGGTATAGACGGAGGTGTGTCCGTTCCACGCCGTCAGCCCCGTCCTGCGCGAGCTTTCATTCAGCAGGTCGATATATTCCTTTAGATACGGCGCGGCGTCTCCGTAATAATCCTCCATGAATTCGTCGTAAAGCTTCTGATACTCTTCACGGCTTATGTTCGGGTTCCAGAGTAGTCTGCCGATCAGGTACGACCGCAGCTCCACGAACTCGCCTGTCTCGACGCCCGCGCTCTGCTGGAACTGGCCGATGAAATTGCAGTCGCGGTACATCTGCATATTGTCCCAGAGAACGTCGAGATTCGGGCCCACCGCCGCCTCGTACGAGGCGTGGTTATAGGAGTAATCCCAGACGAAAAGCTTCTTGCAGACCTTCGACCACGCGAGGATGTTGGCGTACGAGACGCTGTTCATACTGCAATCCGGGTCGGAAAACGCGTGCGTGAAGCAGGTGCTGTTCATCATGCAGAGCTGGATAATGACGTTGTCCTCGGGGACGACGTAATCGGGATCCGGCGCCTGCGTTGAATCCTGATACGCGAGCGTCAGGATCGATATATCGCGGTCGGGATATCTTTCTTTGACGTCGCGGGCGAGCTGATTGATGAACAGCAGAAGCGGTCCCATGTCGGTGCCGCCCGCCGCGTCGTACTTCGCCTTGCACTCGTCACAGCGGCAGAATCCCGCGCCGTCGTTCTGGCAGACGTTGAAATAATCCGCGTCGGGATATTTTTCGATATCGCTGCAGAGACTCTGAAGCGTCGCCTCGTACACGGCGGGATCGGACAGACACGGCTGAGCCGAATACGGTCCGCCGGTGTTCGATCTGTTGCCGAGGTTGTGCGGGGCGCCGACGCCCGTGAGCGTGCCGTATCCCATCGTGCGCGCCGTGTAGTTGTTTATGTTCATCATGACTTCCACGCAGTAGTTGTTCCGGTACAGGAACACGGGGTTGAATACGATCTTCTCCCCCGCCCCGACGTTCTTTATGCCGTCGGCTCTGAAATGCGTGAAGGTGCCGCAGTAAAAGCGGACTCCGAGGTAATTCTGCAGAAAATCGTATACGCCGTTCGAAGTACCCTTCGGGATCGCGCCGGTTATATACAGATTTCCGTTCTCTTCAAGCAGGGCGTAACCGTCGTTTTTCACCTCGGCGCGGGCGGCTTTGACCGCGTCGGTGTCGGCGGAGGTTACGTCGAGTATAATGCCGTGCTCCGGCTTCTCTGCGTCGGTCACCACGGGCGGGACGTATCCGACCGCCGAGCCGATCAGCGACGCCATGTCGTACGCCGCCGAGGAGACTTCCTTCGCCGCGTCGGCTGGGATCACGATCGAAAACGTCTCGATCCCGTATCCGCCGATAGTTTCAACGGACGCCGGAGCGTCCGGCGTCCCGTCGGTGGTCAGTGTTGAAATCTCCGTTGTATCGTCGTCGTTATGACCGCATGAGGCGAGCGCCGGCAGGATCATGACGGACGCGAGCAGCAATGCCGCAAGTCTTATTTTTCTCATATCGCAGAATTCTCAGAGGACGTCGCCGTCCGGACCGTACACGACGTCCGAATCCGAGCAGTGGACCGTGAGATCCCTCATAGTCTTAATCATCGCGTTTTCCTGGTTGTAAAGCTGCATCCACATCTCGGCTGTGCCGGCGTAATAAACGTCGGTGAGCTTTTCGGTGCTGTAATATCCGGTCTTGTAAACGCCGAGCGCGCCGTAACCGAGATATTTCAGGCTCGCGGGCAGATAGATCGCGGTCATGTCGTTGCAGCCGCGGAACGCGTACGTTCCGATACGCTCGACGCCCTCGGGCACGTGGACCTCAACGATACACGTCGCGCGCGAGAACGCGCTCTGCCCTACCGCTTTGACGGTCTTGCCGTCGGCTTTTGTCGGTATCACGAGCATGCCGGCGCGGAACGTGCCGACGTCGGAGACGTAGAGCGTGCCGTCCGCGTATTCTCTGAATTCGAGTCCTTCGGACGGGATTTCCGTGCTGAAGCCCTCCGTCGGTCCGACCGGCAGCAGGCTTTCGTCGTAGTCGTACGTATATTTATCGCACATCGCCTTGAATTCCGCCGAGGCGGCGCGTTTTACCGTGCGGTCCTCCGAGTATTTCGACTCCCATTCGCGGAAATGAAGCGATGATTTTTCTAAGTGCGCGAACGTCACGTCGTCGAGCTGACACTCGAACGCCTTGTTCCACAACTCCGAGCATTTGTTCATCGTCTCGTAGTTCTTTTTGCCGTTTATCTCGGGAGTGTAGAACACCTTGTCGTCGGTCCAGATCGCCGTGTGCCCGTCCCACGCGGTTATGCCGGTCTTGCGGCTGTTCTCGTTCAGTATATCTATGTATTCGCGGATGTACGGAGCGGCCGCTCCGTAATAATCCTCCATGAATTCGTCCCAGAGACGGTAGAATTCTTCCTTCGTGATGTCCGGGTTCCAGAGCAGTCTGCCGATCAGATACTGGCGGAGCTCTTCAAATTCGCCGGTCTCGACGCCGAAGCTGTTCTGGAACTGGCCGATGACGTTGTTATTCCTGAAGCTCTGCATGTTCTCCCAGAGCACGTTGAGGTTGGGTCCGGGATGGTTGACGGACGAGTCGCAGACGGCGTAGTCCCAGATATACAGCTTTTTGCATATCTTCGCCCAGCCTTCTATGTTCTTGTACGCCTTGGCGTTGACTTCGCATTCCGGATCGTCGAAGCTGTGCGTGAAGCACGCCGTGATCAGGCAGAGCTGGATTATCACGTTGTCGTCCGGCTTGACGACCTCGGGATCCGGCGGGACCTCCGAATACTGATACGCGAGCGTCAGTATATCTATATCGAGATCGGGGTAAAGCTCCTTCACCGCGCGGGCGATGTCGTTGATGAACATGAGCTGCGCGCCCATGTGCGAGCCCGCCGCCTCGTCCTTCGCGGCGCATTTTTCGCATTTGCAGTACACGTCGCAGTCGTTCTGGCAGACGTTTATGACCTGCTTTCCGACGACGTCGGTCTTTATACTCTTTTTGACGCTTTCAAGCACCTTGTCAAACACCTCGGGATCCGAGAAGCAGGGCTGAGGGCTCGTCGCGCCGCCGGTACCGGAGCGCGGTCCGAGGTTATGCGGTCCGCCGGTGCCGCCCGGCATCGTTCCGTATCCCTTTGTGCGCGCCTGAAAGCGGTTGATATTCATCAGCACTTCCGTGCAGTAGTTGTTCCTGTACAGGAAGACCGGGTTGAACACCTTGCGCAGACCCGCCGGCAGATCCTTTATGCCGTCTTTGCGCACGAAGGTGAACGTTCCGGAATAGAAGCGGAGTCCGAGATAATCCTGCAGAAAATCGTACATGCCGTTCGACGTTCCGGTCGGGATCGCGCCGGTGATGTACAGGTTTCCGTTCTCCTCGAGCATCGCGTAGCCGTCGTCTTTGACCTCGGCACGCGCCGCTTTGACGGCGTCCGTATCGGAGCCGGTCACGTCGAGTATTATCGCGTGGCCGCCCGCCGGCGCCTCGGTCAGAAGCGGCAGCTCGACGCCCGCCGCCTGCTTTACCAGGTTTATGAAATCGGCTGCGGCCGACGTCACCGCGGCGGCGGCGTCCGGCGCGGTCACGACGGAAAATTCCTCGATGCCAACGCCGCCTATCTTCATCACGGACTCGGGTACGGGATCGGTTTTTTCGGTCCCGGGCTCCGTCGTCACAGTATCGTCGGTAGTAGTTGTCTCTTCTCTCTCGCATCCTGCGAGCGCCGCGAAAAGCATGATTACGGCGAGGATCGCCGCGACAGTTTTTTTCATTCTCTGCATATCCTTTCAGACACGAAATACGACCGTATATATCTGCGGTCATGTAAAGTATATCATAATATACAGATATGTTTCAATAGATATAATTTAAAAGAAATCTTGACAAAGTTAATAACGGGCTCAGAGGGTCAGATCGCCGTCCGAGCAATGGACGACGACGTCCTTGAGCGTGCTCCACGCACCGTTGTATTCGCCGTACAGCCGCGTCCACTGCTCGGTCGTGCCTTCGTAGCAGATCTCTTTCAGTCTGGCGCATTCGCGGTCGTCCTTGCCGACGACGCCGAAGGCGCCGTAGCCGAGTGTCTGAAGCGTCGCTGGCAAATGGACGCTTTGAAGGTTCGGGCAGTTGCTGAAGGCGTAGGTGCCGATATATTCGATCCCCTCGGGGACGTAAAGATCTACGACGCTTCCCGCGCGGGCGAAGGCGTTGCGTCCGACGGAGGTGACTTTGGCTCCCTCGTTCTGCGTCGGTATCACGAGCACACCGGCGCGGAAAGTGCCGACGTCGGACACGTAGAGAGTGCCGTCGGCGTACCGGCGGAATTCGAGCCCTTCGGACGGGATCTCTGTCGAGAAGCCCTCGACCGGGCCTTTCGCCGTCAGCGTGCCGTCCCAGTTGTGCGTGTATTTATCGCAGAGCGCGCTGTACATTTTTCCCGCCGCGCGCTTGATCGCCGAGGTCTCGCCGAATCTCTGCTGGAAAGCGCGGAAATGGACCGACGATTTTTCAACGTGCGCGAACTGCTCGTCGTCGAGCTGACACGACAGCGCCTGATCCCACAGCTCGCCGCATTTTTTAATGACGGTGTAATCCTTTTTACCGTCGACGCTCGGCGCGTAGAAGACCTTCGGGTCGGTGTAAACGGACGTGTGGCCGTCCCATTCGGTCAGCCCGGCGCGTCTCGAGGTGTCGTTGACGAGCTCGATATACTCGAGTATGTAAGGCGCGGCTTCACCGTAGTAGTCGGCGAGGAATTCGTCGCGCCACGTGATGAACTGCTCGCGGCTGACGTCAGGCTGCCACATGAGGCGGTTTATCAGATAGTTGCGCAGCTCGCAGAACTCGCCCGTCTCGGCGAGGTGATCGCCCTCGAACAGAAGCCCTATACAGCCGAGCTGCATGAACGCCTGCATGTTGTCCCACAGCACGTTTATGTCCGGACCTACGGACGCCTCGGACGAGGCGTGGTTGTACGAATAGTCGTATATCGCGAATTTCTTGCAGATCTTCGCCCAGTTCTGCATGTTGACAAACGTCTCTCTGTTATGCTCGCAATTCGGGTCGTTGTACGCGTGGTTGAAGCAGGTGCCGTTCATCATGCACAGCACTATGGCGACGTTGTCGCGCGGTACGACGAAAGACGGATCGGGCGCGATCGTCGTGTCGTGATAAGCGTACGTGAAAAGCGTTATATCCCTGTCCGGGTATTTTTCTTTGACTCTGTCGGCGATCTCGTTCATGAAAACGAGCATCGAGCCCATCGCGGTGCCGCCCGCCGCCTCGTTCTTCGCCTTGCATTCGGCGCAGGTGCAGAATTTGCCGCCGTCGTTCTGGTTTATGTGGAAAAGCGTCTTCGTCGGGTTTTTGTCTATCTGAGCGCAGAGGCTTTCGAAGACGGTGTCGATGATCTTCGGATCGGACAGGCACGGCTGATTCGAAAAACCGTCGCCGGTCTTCGAAAGCGAACCGAGATTGTGAGAGCCGCCGTATTTGATGCTCGTGCTCTTCGTGCGGTTGACGAATCTCTGCACTTTTACCTCGGGAGAGCGGGACCAGTTGTAGCGGCCCGGGAAGATCGGGTTGAAGACCGTCCTCTGCCCCGCCGGCACGTTCTTTACGTATTCCGCCTTTACGTACGTGAAAGTCTCGGAATAAAACCTCATCCCGAGAAAATCCTGTAAAAAGTCGTACAGGCCGTTGAGCGTACCGCGGTTGATAACGCCGGAGATATACAGATCCGCCCCGTCCTGGATCAGCGCGTAGCCGTCGTCCTTAACCTCCGTCAGCGCGTCGGTAAGCTTCTGCGGCACGCCGTCGAAGCTGCCGAGAACTATCGCGTGCTCCGTACGGTCGGCGGGCGTCTTCAGCTCGGGCTCGTACCCGGTCGCGAATTTTATCAGCCTTATCAGGTCTTTCGCGCCGGAGATAATGCCAGACGCCGCGTCCTCCGCGGTGACGACGCAGAAATCACTGAGCGGCGTATCGCCGATCTTGACATCTTTTACGGTGACGACCGGATCTTCCGGGGCGTCGGTCACGTCGGCTTCGGTGTCCGTCACCTCCGTACCGGGCGCGTCGGTCACGGTATCGGCCGGCGTTGTTTCGGCGTCGCCCGTGCAAGAGATCAGCGCGGACAGAGCCAGGACCGCCGTCAGTATCAGAGAAAGGATCTTTTTTGTCATATCAATTCACCTTTATATATCATTGATATCAATATAACATATTTTCGTTGCCGTGTCAAGATATCTTCCGCGTTCTTGACAAATACGGTGCGATATGTTATAATTTCAAAAAAACATGACGGCGGTGTGATATGAAAAACATGATGTATTCGCGACAATTCGAGGCGGCGCGCGAAAAAGCGCGCGCGCTGTTGTCAAAAATGACCTTGACCGAAAAGATCGGTCAGCTCTCGCAGTTCGGAACGTCGATATATTCCGACAACGAACAGCGTTTCGAGGACCATTTCAGCGAGGGCAAGGTCGGATCGTATCTGACGATAAAAGGCGCCGAGAAGACGAACGGCATACAGAAGGATCTGCTCAAAGCCACGCGCACGCCGGTCCCCGCGCTGTTCGCGGACGACGTGATCCACGGCTACCGTACGACGTTCCCGACGCCGCTTGCGCAGTCCTGCTCGTGGGATCCGGAGCTGACGCGTCAGTGCAACGAGATCGCCGCGAAGGAGGCTTACCGCGCGGGACTCAAATGGACGTTCGCGCCGATGGTCGATATCGCGCGCGACCCGCGCTGGGGCAGGATCATGGAGGGATACGGCGAGGACACGTATCTGTGCTCGCGCTTTGCCGAAGCGGCGGTCCGCGGCTTCCAGGGCGACGGCGACAGGCCGGGAAAGGATCACATCTACGCCTGCATGAAGCATTACGCGGCGTACGGCGCGTGCGTCGGCGGACGTGATTACAACACCGCCGATATGTCGCCGCAGACGCTTCACGACGTATATCTGCCGCCGTTCAAAGCGGGCGTGCAGGCGGGCGCCGCGACAGTGATGTCGGCGTTCAACGACGTCAACGGCGTGCCCGCGACGGCGAACAGGTATCTGTTGAAAGACGTGCTTCGGGAGCAGTTCGGCTTCCGCGGCTTCGTAGTCTCCGACGCCGGGGCGATCGGCGAGCTGATCGCGCACGGTTACGCCGTGGACGGCGCCGACGCGGCGGAAAAGGCGTTCAACGCCGGCGTCGACATGGTCATGGCGGGCGACCTTTACAACGACACGTTCCCCGCTCTGATCAAAGAGGGAAAGATAAAGGAGGAGGACGTCGACGAATCCGTCCTCTCGATACTCACGCTTAAATACTTCATCGGTCTGTTCGACGAGCCGTACGTGGACCCGGACGGCGAGGACTGCTTCTTCTGCCCCGAGCACAGAGCGGCGGCGAGGAAAGCCGGCGCGGAATGCGCGGTCCTGCTTGAAAACGACGGGATCCTGCCGCTTAAGGGCGTCAAAAGCGTCGCGCTCGCCGGCCCGCTCAGCTCGGAGGAGGGCAAATATCACCTGCTCGGCGGCTGGTCGTGCAACAGCGACAGCGCGCAAACGGTCTCGATAAAAGACGGGCTGACCGCCGCGCTGCCAGGCGCGCGCGTCGACGTGATCGGCTGCGACAGATTCGACAACGTGACGGATGAAAACATAGAAAAGGCGGCGCAGGCCGCCGAAGGATACGACGTGATCGTCGCCTGCGTGGGCGAGGACGCGTTCATGTCGGGCGAGGCGGCGAGCCGCTCAGAGCTCGGTCTGCCCGGGCTTCAGGAAAAGCTCGTGCTCGCGCTGTGCGCGACGGGAAAACCCGTCGTCTGCCTCGTATCGTCCGGCAGGCCGCTTGTGCTGACCGGGATAAAAGACAGGGTGAGTTCGCTGATGATGATCTGGCAGCCCGGCACGGAAGCGGGCAGCGCCGTCGCGGATCTTCTGACCGGCAGAGTCTGCCCGTCGGGACGGCTGACCGCGTCGTTCCCGTACCGCGTGGGACAGATACCCGTGTATTACAACCACACCTCGACCGGCAGACCGGCGCTCGGCAACTGGGGCTTCGAGTCGAAATACCGCGACTGTCAGATCGCGCCGCTGTATCCGTTCGGATACGGCGGATCGTACACGAGCTTTGAATTCTCGGATATCTCGATTTCGTCGGATACGATGAGCGCGGACGGCTGTATCGACGTGTCGCTGACGGTAAAAAACGTCGGTCAGTACGCCGGCGCCGACGTGGTGCAGATATACGTGCGCGACCTCGTCGGCTCGCGCGTACGCCCGGTGAAAGAGCTTAAGGCGTTTGAAAAAGTGTTCCTGCGCCCGGGCGAGCATAAGCGCGTGAAGATCCCGCTTCCGGCGTCACGCCTCGCCTTCACCGGCGTTGACATGAAGGAGACGGTCGAGCCCGGAAAATTCCATCTGTGGGTGTCCGAACACAGCGACGACGAAAGATACAAATTCGAATTTGAAGTGAA
>JAFZRM010000076.1 GCA_017619885.1 Clostridia bacterium
CCCTCTACCGCCCCCAAGCCCCCGCCTCCCCCCAACATCTGTTGGGGCTTTTTCGACGGCGGGAGCAGAGGGGTTCCCCGTTGCGAACCGGAGAGCAACGGGGGTTCACGTAAGCCCCCGCCCTACGGAGGAGGCGACGAGTCTATTCTCGGCGAAGCCATATCGAGTACGACGCTTTGCGGCGTACATATCGAGTTTTGCGTCAGCAAAACATATCGAATTTTGCCACAGCAAAATATATCGTCTATAAATACGACGGGTCGCCGAGGTCGCCGACCTCTGCACTCAAAAAGGCCGCCGCAGCTGCGGCAGCCTTTTGCCCTTCCGGGCGGTCACATATTCGTATATCTCTGCACGGGCTGCTGTTTCAGCGCCTTTGCGAGTTCTCTTCTCTTATGTGCGTACACGAATCCGAACGCGAGCATTATTATAGCGGCGATGAACGCGACGGACGTGCCGGACGCGTATCCTATCCTCACCGCCTTCGCGGCGGCAACCGCCGCTTCCGGTATATTGAACGCGCCGGACGCCGCTGCGCCTTTGACGGCTGCCGTTGCGGCCGCGGGCAGTATCACCGCGAACGTATACGGGAATATACCGCCGAGTATCGGCAGCGTGAGATTGAATCCCGGATTCTTCGCACCGATCTTCGTCAGCGTGCGGATGACCGGATACGCGAGCATCAGCATCGATATGATCGCGAGCACGCCGAGCACGGTGAACACGTTCCCGATGATCTGCATCACCTGAGCGGACAGATTCTTATTTATAAATCCTTTGATCTGCGATCTGAGCTTTTCCGTCAGCTGCCCGCTCGTCTCGCTTCCCTTCTGCGAGCCGAGCGACGTGAACGTGTACGACGGCGCGTCCGTGCGCGTCAGTCCGCCGAGCTCATCGCTCACGGCTCCGAGCAGTACGTTCAGCAGCGCTTCCTTCATCTGCAGTTTGCCGTCACCGTCCGCGAAAGTCTTTAAAAATTCGCGCAGCCCCGAGTCAAGCTCCGCTTTTGAGTCCGCGTCGAAGCCGGTGACGTATCCCGCGTATTTCTCGCTTTCCGATACGATCTGCACCGCCTCGTCGACGCTCGACATGACCGTCTCCGTGACCGAATCGACCGTCGCGTCCTCGGCCATGACCGCCTTCACGATGCGTTCGATCAGCGATTCGGCGCAGGCCTTTCCGTCCTCGCCGAGCTCGTTCATGATCTTCTCGTACTCACTGTCAAGCTCTTCCTCGTTCTGTACGGGGTCTTTTCCTTCTCTTTCCCTGATCATCGTCACGATCTGCGATTTCAGTATCGACTCGGAATAAACCTTGACCGCCGCCGGAGCCGCGGTATCGACAAAGCCGCCGACCGAAGCGACGATCTGATCGACCGCCTCGTCCGCCGCGTCCCCGACCACGGCGCCGCCTCCGCCGAAGATCGCGCGCAGAAGCGTCATTGTGCTGACCGAATAAGTCAGTCCGATCTCGGCGCCCTCGTTGCTGAGTCCGTTCAGTATCTGCTCCGCCGCAGCCGACGCCTCGCCGAGGCCTGACGCCGCGGCTTTCGCCAATTCCGGCGTGATCTGCATCCTGACCCTGACCGTGAAAACGGGCAGCACGAGATAGCAGACTATCGCGGCGACGCACAACAGCGATATCAGGGCGTTGCTGACGTGGAGAAACGTTTTTGCCGATCCGTTCATATCTTAACCCTTTCCTTTGTTCGACGGGCACTCCTTGTACAGACACATAAGAGCGCCGTTTTTCTTTTCGAACATGTTCTTGCCGCACGCGGGGCATTTCTTATCCGACGGCTTGCATGACGTCGAGAACTTGCACTCCGGATATCCGGTGCAGGCGTAGAACTGGCCTTTTTTCGAATACTTCTTCACGACCGGTCTGCCGCAGTCGGGGCAGACGGCGTCAGCCGCGCTCTCCACCGGCTTGGTGTTGCGGCATCTAGGGAAATTCGAGCACGAATAGAAGTCGCCGTATCTGCCGTGGCGCAGCACCATCGCGCCGCCGCACTTGTCGCAGACGATGTCCGTCTTCTCCGGCTCCTGTTTTTCCCGCTTCGCGACCGGGCGTCCCTCTTTGTCGAGCTTTACGGTGTTCTTGCATTCGGGATAGTTCGGGCAGGCGGCGAATTTGCCGAATCTGCCGCTTTTGACTATCATCTTCGCGCCGCATTTGTCGCAGACGATGTCCGTGTGCTCCGCGTATTCGCCCTTGTGCTCGCCCGCCTTCTGCTCCGCTTTTTTCAGATCCTCGGAGAACGTCACCCAGAACCCGCCGAGCACCTTTTCCATCGTCGCTTTGCCGCTGGCGATATCGTCGAGCTTGTTCTCCATGCCGGCGGTGAAGCGGATGTCGATGATGTCCGGGAAATTGTCCTTCATCAGCGCCACGGTGAGCTCGCCGAGCTCCGTCGCCGCCAGCGTCTTGCCCTCGCGGCTGACGTATCCGCGCGATATTATCGTCGTGATCGTCGGCGTGATCGTGCTCGGACGGCCGATCCCCTGCTCCTCGAGGTACTTCATCAGCGACGCCTCCGTATATCTCGGGGGCGGCTCGGTGAATTTCTGCTCCGGGCTGAGCTTGAGCAGCGTCAGCGCGTCGCCCTTGGCGAGCGGCGGGAGCTTTTCTTCCTTCTCCTTCGCCGCGTCAGTGCTCTCCTCGTAAAGCGCGAGGTAGCCCCTGAACTTCGGCGTGCTGCCGGACGCGTGATATTCGTATCCGGCGGAATCTATTACGGCGTTGACGACGTCGAACGTCGCCGCCTCCATCTGGCAGGCGACGAAGCGCTCCCAGATGAGCTTATACAGCTTATACTGATCCGGGGTCAGATATCCCTTGATATCGTCCGGGCGGTTCTCGACGTGAGACGGTCTGATCGCCTCATGCGCGTCCTGCGCGGACGCTTTCGTCCTGAACGTCCTTGGCTTGCCCGGCAGGTATTTATCGCCGTATTCGCGGCCGATCAGCGCGCGGACGGCGGCGACGGCTTCGTCCGAGATGCGGACGGAATCCGTTCTCATATACGTGATAAGACCCTGCGAGCCTCCGCGTTCGGGACCGAGGTCCACGCCCTCGTACAGCTCCTGCGCGACCTTCATCGTCTTCGACGACTGGAAATTCAGCTTTCTCGAAGCGTCCTGAAGCATCGTCGAGGTCGTGAAAGGCGGCTGGGGCGAGCGCGTTTTCGTGCTCTTTTTGACGCTTGAAACGGTGAACGGCGAGTTGACCGTCGCGTCGTATACTTTCTGCGCCGCCTCTCTGTCGTGCAGATCCTCTTTTTCTCCGCCCCTGCCGAAATAGTGCGCGGTGAAGGTCTTGCCGTCGCCGGTCTTAAGGCGCGCCTCGATCTTCCAGTACTCCTCGGGGACGAACGATCTGATCTCGTTCTCGCGGTCGACGACGATCCTCGCCGCGACCGACTGGACGCGTCCCGCGGACAGGCCGGAGCGGATCGTGCGCCACAGGAACGGGCTGAGCTTATACCCGACGATCCTGTCGAGTATGCGCCTCGTCTGCTGTGAATTCACGAGGTCCATATCTATGCCGCGCGGCGAGGCCATGCCCGCCCTGACGGCGTTTTTCGTTATTTCGTTGAACGTGACGCGGCGGATCTTGCTCTCCGGCACGTCTATGACGGAAAGCAGGTGCCACGAGATCGCCTCTCCCTCACGGTCGGGGTCCGTCGCCAGATATACGACGTCCGCCTTGCGCGCTTCGCTGCGCAGCATCGTGCAGAGATCGGTCTTTTCCCTTATATTTACGTATTTTGCGGCAAAGCCGTTTTCTATATCGACTCCCAGCGCGCTCTTCGGCAGGTCTCTGACGTGGCCTATCGACGCCACGACCTTATAACCTTTGCCGAGATAGTTCTCGAGCGCTTTCGTTTTTCCGGGAGATTCTATTATCACAAGATTTGACATATATCGACCTTTGTTTCTTCTGGACTGGCGGCGCGCCGTGCGCCGTCTTATTTTATCGCGTATTTTCCGCCCGGCAGAGCGGTCACGTAGCCGCCTATCTCAAGCAGCGTGAGCGTGTAGACGACCGCCGACATGTCGGCGCCGCCCGAAAGCTCCTCCGGGGACGCGGCTCCGTTTCTGAGCAGCGTCTCGTAGATCCGCCGCGACTCGCCGGTAAGCTCCGACGCGCGGCTAATCTTCATGCCGGCGCTCTCCGCGCCGGTGTTCTTCACCGCGGCCTCGGCTTCATTTTCGCCGTCGGAGTGCTCCGAATAGTCGCCGATGAAGTATCTTTTTTCCGAAATCCTCTCTATCCTCACCTTTTCGGGGAAGGAAAGCTCGTATTCGGCGAGGATGTCCTCGGCGCCGGTACAGAGCGCGGCGCCGCGTTTGAGAAGCAGATTCGAGCCCTTCGCGGAGGGCGTGTTTATCGGACCCGGCACGGCGTAGACCGTCCTGCCGAGCGACGACGCGCGGTCGGCGGTGATCAGGGCTCCGCTGCCAATGCCGGCCTCCACTATGACGGTGGCGGCGCCGAGAGCGGCGATCAGCCTGTTCCTTGTCGGGAAATTCTCCGCCTTCGGCTCCTCGCCGGGCGGATATTCCGATATCACCGCGCCGTTGTCGGTTATCGCGCCGTAAAGATACGAATTCTCCGGCGGATAGACGACGTCGCAGCCGCAGCCGAGTACGGCGACGGTCCTGCCGCCTCCGTCGATCGCACCCTGATGACACACGGAGTCGATGCCGCGCGCCATGCCCGAGACGACCACGGCGCCCGCGGCGGCGAGATCGAAACAGAGCTTGTGCGCGTTGAGCCTTCCGGTGTCGCTCATGCGGCGCGTGCCTACGGCGGAGATGAAAAGCTCGGAATCGCACGCGGGAAGCGTCCCGCGGCAGTATATCACCGGCGGCGGCGCGTCGAGCTGCATGAACTGGACCGGATATTCCGGATCGGAATACTGAATCACCTCGATGCCCTTTGAGGCGCAGGAAACGGCGATGCGTTCCGCCGTATCGAGGCTTTTCGCCGAAAGCGGGCGCACCTGTTTCGCCGAGAAACCGAGAGAATACAGAAATTCGCGCTCGGCGCGGTAGACCGCCGCCGCGGTGCGAAGGCTCCCGAGCAGTTTTCCGGGAGTCGGGTCGCCTGCGGGATAGCGCTGCGACAGCCAGATGCCGTAAAGCGATTCGGAATAAGCCATATCAGCCCCCCGTATAGCGGCGGTACATGATGACCGACGCGGCGACGGCGGCGTTCAGCGACTCGCAGCCCGGCTCCATTTCGATGAGCAGGGCGCGGTCCGCGGCGCGCACGACGTCATCGCCGAGCCCGCCGCCCTCGTTGCCGATTATCACGGCGCAGCTGCCGGAAAGATCGGCGCGGCAAAGCGGCACGGCGTCGGTGTGGAGCGCCGCCGCGTAAACGGTGAAGCAGCGCGAGCGCAGGTCGCTCACCGTCTGAAGCGTGTCGGCTCCGGTCACGATATTGCGGCACAGCGCGGCCCCCATCGCTCCGCGTTGGACCTTCGGCGAATACAGATCGGCGCAGCCGGCCGACAGCACTACGTGATCCGCGTGAAATGCTCTCGCGGAGCGAAGCACGGATCCGAGGTTGCCGGGGTCGGAAAGCCTGTCACAGACGAGGACGAACGAGCCGGGTTTCGGATCAAACGACCGCTCGGGCATTACCGCTTCGGCACAGACGCCTTCGGGCGCCTGCTGATCCGCCAGCTTTTCAAAAACGTGCGGTTCGGTTATATAAAGCGCCGCGCCCGTTTCCGAGGCGATACGACGCGCGTATTCTTCCCGTTCCGGCTCCGCATATACGGCGGCGACACAAACACCGGCTGACAGAGCTTCGTCTATCAGCTTTCTGCCGTGAAGAAGGAAGCGCCCAGTCCCGTCCCGGTGCTTCTTGTCGTTCAGCTTTGCCGCCGCGACAATCACGGCGTTGTTCCTGCTGCTTATACGCACTTTTTACGACTCCTTTTTCAAAAAGGGGGATATCAAAGAAACTGTCGCTATAAAGTGACAGTTTCTCGTTTTATTCAGGCTCTTGCGGCCTTTGCCTTCTCGCAGAGGGAGGCGAACGCCTCTTTGTCGGATACTGCGAGCTCAGAGAGCATCTTGCGGTTGAGCGTGACGCCCGCGAGCTTCAGACCGTTCATAAGGGTGGAATAATTCATTCCGTTGTTCTTCGCTTCGGCGGAGATTCTGGTGATCCAGAGTCTTCTGAAATCTCTCTTCTTCAGCTTTCTGCCGGTGAAAGCATAGTTGCCGCTTTTTAATACCTGCTCTTTGGCCATCTTGAAGTGCTTCGATTTTGCACCCCAGTAGCCTTTGGCAGCCTTTAATATATTCTTTCTTCTTTTACGTGTGGCCAATGCGCCTTTTACTCTTGCCATTTTATGCTGCCTCCTTAATCGTTGATCATTTTTCTGACGTTTCTAGCAAACGATTCGTCAAGATATCCCTGCTTGCGGAGGTCTCTCTTGCGTTTAGTCGGTTTGAGTCCGGTCTTGTGACGGCGGTTGGTATGGTTGATCTTCACCTTGCCGGTACCGGTAAGGCTGAATCTCTTCGCTGACGCCTTATGCGTTTTGATCTTTCCCATTGTATAGCTCCTCTTTGTGATTTAATTATTTTCCTGTTTGGTCTCCGCCTTCGCCTTTTTCTGATCGGGCTTGAGCGGAACGATGAGAGCGGACAGATTCCTGCCCTCCTCCACCGGGGGCTTGTCGCAGACGCCGTTTTCGGCGCAGCCGGCGGCGAATCTTTCAAGTATCGCGTAGCCGAGATCCTTGTGCTGGATCTGTCTGCTTCTGAATCTTACCACGACGCGGACTTTGTCACCGTTCTTCAAAAACCTGTTGGCGTGATTGAGCTTGGTGTTGAAGTCGTTGTCTCCGATAACTATGGACAGCTGTATCTGCTTCGTCTCGGCGCTTTGCTGCTTTTTGCGGGATTCCTTTTCTTTCTTGATCTTGTCGAAACGGAATTTGCCGTAGTCCATGATGCGGCATACGGGCGGATCCGCCTGCGGGGCGATGAGGACGAGGTCCAGATTTTTTTCGTACGCGAGCTCTTTGGCCCGGTCCGAGCTGACGATGCCGAGCGGCTTGCCGTCCTCGTCGATGAGGCGTACGGACGAAAGTTCGATATCGTCGTTTATAAGGGTGTTATCTTTGTTCGTGCTGATGTTAGCGCACCTCCCGGTTTGATTGCACAAAAAAGACGGGATATTATCCCCGTCCGAAAAAACACGCCGAAAAACGCGCTTTATTGACCCGGCGTCATAAAGGACACTCAAGGTGAGGACGGGAGCCCTGCTTTATTGTGGCAACGTATTATACCACGCCGAAAACGATTTGTCAATAGGGAAAATGAAAAAATTTGAAAAAACGACCCGGAATTCAGTGCCGGCGATGAAATCCGCCTTGTAACAAACCGCGGTGTCCCTGCGGGAACCCCCAAAGAACGTCGGCGTCAGCCGACTCCTTTATGCCCCGCATAATTTTCGTCGTAGGGCGGGGGCTTGCTCCCGCCGTTTTTTGTGTCGCTGCGCGACGTTCCGTGCGCCTCGTCCCTCGGCGCTTTTGGGGACTCCCCGCCCCCCTCTTCCGCCCCCAA
>JAFZRM010000077.1 GCA_017619885.1 Clostridia bacterium
ATGGCGGGGGTTTGGGGGCGGTGCCGGGGTTCCCCGCCGCGAACAGCGGTGGGGGTTCACGGAGAGGGGGGTGGGGAGTCCCCAAAAGCGCCGCAAGGCGCACCGAACGTCCCGCAGTAGGGGTTCCCCGCCGCGAACTGGAGAGCGGTGGGGGTTCTCGTAGGGACACCAAGCAACGCGGCTGTTGCAGCATCACTTTAAAAAATAAACCTGCGGTTAAAATAACCTTTCCGAACGGTATCTGTACAAATCGCAAAGAAGTGGTATAATATGATCAGAAACAGGCGCCGGTTTCAAAAAACAGATCGGAGGATCAATATGAAAATCATGATAGGAGCGAATATCAAACGTCTGCGCACGGAAAAGGGCGTGACGCAGGAGCAGCTCGCGGAGGCGATGAACGTATCCTGCGCGGCGGTCAGCAAATGGGAGCGGGCAGAAACGTATCCGGACATTTCGCTGCTTCAGCCGCTTGCGTTCTACTTCGGCGTATCGCTCGATACGCTTATGGGCTACGACCGGGAAAAATACGAAAAAGAGATAGACGGCATACTGCTTGAATTCCGTACAAAGCGCGACCGCAGAATAATAGAAAAAGCGTACCGCGAATACCCGAACGACTACCGGATAATGTACAGTTACATGTGGACTCTGGGCGTACAGGACGCGGAACCGGATCTTGATCTGGCGCGCAAACACAAGGATGAGATCGGAAAGATATGCGACAAGATCTTGGAAGGATGCATCGATATAGGTATATGCACGGGCGCGTGGAAGATGAAAGCCATACTTCTGCACGCCGAGGGGAAGACGGATGAAGCCTTACAGATCCATCGCGAAAACGCCGTAAGCTGGTATCAGACTTTTGAACAGTTAAACGAACAGCTCTTTACAAAGGACAGACCTGAATTTCTGTACTGGGTGAGCCGCAATATGTACGAGCTGGTCGATTTCGGCGCGGATAAGCTCGTTAAATCAAAATTCTACGACCGCGATATCCCGTATAACGAGATGGTATCAACGCTTGAAAAGATCGGAGACGGGCTTTATAAGCTCGGCTGCGAGCTTGACGAGGCCTATCTGATCGCGCAGGCGGAGACGATATTCGGAAGACTTAGAAACGATCTGATCGCCCGCGAATTCCGCGGTGCGACGGACGGCGATATAATCAGGATAACCGATAAAAATCTTGCCGCGGCAGAGAAGCTCACGGCTCTGTCAAAGACCGACAAACCGTGTTTCGACGCGCTCGTAAAGATACACAACGTATCGGATCTGCTTGATTTCACGTTAAACAGCGCTTTATCGTGGCAAAACCCGCGGAACGTGAAACTGCTCGAAAACGACGCTTACAGAGCAGTGATCGAAAAATACAGATGACAGAAAAAAACGGTGCGGTCCCTTTCGGCGCGGCGTGACAAGGAAGTTTTTTTAACGATCGTTGCCGCGCCGAAATGAAGTCGCCCTTCGGGCTGATGAAGACGCTTCGCTAATGAAGAAATGAAGACGCTCACTGCGTTCGCTAATGAAGCAGCGGGGGCGACTTCGCTTCATCAGGCAACTTGGTTGCCGTCTTCATTAACGAGCGGAGCGAGTGTCTTCATTAGTCGGTTTTGCCGACGTCTTCATTAAACCGGCTAAATAATAAAAGCAGACTGATTTTTATTTCAGCCTGCTTTTGTTAAGTGCGCACCTGCTCACCACGTTTACGCACAGTGAAAAACTTCCTTATTGAGCTTTCCCTTTTACGGGATCGCACCGTTTTTCATGCGTATTTAAATCTGTTTGCCTTGCCTGAACTGGCTCTGATACAGATCGTAGTAGAATCCGCGTTTTTCCATAAGCGTTACGTGCGTGCCGCGCTCGACTATGCTTCCCGCGCGCATGACGAGTATCTCGTCGGCGTTCAGCACCGTCGAGAGGCGATGCGCGACGACGAACGCCGTGCGCCCCTGCGTCAGCTCGTCGAACGCCTGCTGTATCTTCTTCTCGGTCATGGTGTCGACGGAGCTCGTCGCCTCGTCGAGTATCAGCATTCGCGGCCGGCAGAGCATTACCCGCGCGATGCACAACAGCTGTTTCTGCCCCTGCGACAGCCCGCCGCCGTCCTCACCGATCACGGTATCGTAGCCCTGCGGCAGTCTTTCGATGAAGCCGTGAGCATGCGCCCGCTTCGCCGCCTCGATTATCTCGTCCAGTCCGGCGTCCGGTCTGCCGACGGCTATGTTTCCGGCGACCGTGCCGTATCTAAGCCACGTATCCTGCAAAACCATCCCGTAGCCGGCGCGAAGCGATCTGCGCGTCATATCGCGTACGTCCGTGCCGCCGACGCTGATGCTTCCGTCGCGGACGTCGTAAAACCGCATCAGAAGATTTATCAGCGTCGTTTTACCGCATCCGGTCGGGCCGACGATCGCCGTGTGCTTGCCCGGCTCGGCGGTAAAGTCCATATGCTCGATGAGCGGCCTGTCGGGCAGATATGAGAACGACATATCGTCGATTCTGACCTCGTCGGAGAGCTTTGCCCGGTCGACCGCGCCGTCCGCAGGCTCCTCCGGGATCTCAAGGAAAGAAAAGATACGGTCCGCGCACGCGAACGCGCTCTGCAGTTCGGCTATGACGCCGGAGATCTCGTTGAACGGCTTCGTGTATTTGTTTGCGTATGCGAGGAAGCTCGACAGCATACCGACGGTCATGCCGCCGCCGGCGATGACCGTCAGCGCGCCGGTCAGCGCGACCGCCGCGTAAACTATCGCGTTCACACAGCGAGTCGAGGGATTCGTCAGAGAGGAGAAGAACGTCGCCTTCATCGACGAGGCGCGCAGTTTTTCGTTGCAGGCCTCGAAACGCGCTCTGTCGTCGTCCTCGGCGCCGAGCGCGCGCACCGTTTTCTGCTCGCTCACGGTCTCGGTGACGAACGACGTCTGCTTCGCCGCGTCGGCCGCCTGCGCCGAAAACATCCCGAACGTGCGCGAAGCGATCAGCCGCGCCGTGAACAGCGACAGCGGGGTGAGAAGCACCACCGCCGCCGTGACGGACGGCTTTATCGTCAGCATGAACACGAGAGTCCCGACGATCAGCGCGACGCCTGTGAACAGCTGCGTGAAGCCGAGAAGCAGGCCGTCGGCGAACTGTTCCGCGTCGTTCGTGAAGCGGCTCAGCGTATCGCCGGTCGGGTGTACGTCGAGGTATCCGAGCGGCAGACGGTGCAGTTTTTCAAACGTTTTTCCGCGAAGATCCGCCGTGATGCCGTAAGCCGCGGCGTTGTTTATCACGTTCATCACCCACTGGATGATCGCGGCTGCGGCGGAGAACAGTACAGCCCGGATAAGAAGCGGCGCAAGCAGGCCGAAATCGACGCCGCGCTCTATCAGAAGGTCTATCGCCCGGCCGAACAGAAGCGGCACGTAAAGCGACAGCCCGGCGTAGATCAGAGAAAGGATAATTACCGCGATCAGCGCGGGTATGCGGCTCTTTATCTGCCGCAGGATCTTGTGAAGCAGAGCCTTATTCATCGCCGTCACCTCCCGTCTGCGACGCGTATATCTGCGCGTAGCGGGGACAGTCTGAAAGCAGCTCTTCATGCGTTCCGAAGCCGATGATCCTGCCGTCGTCCATAACGTATATGACGTCCGCGCCGCGTACGCTCGATACGCGCTGTGCGGCGACGATCACGGTCATGTCTTTAGCGTATTCTTTTATGGCGCCCCGCATCCGCGCGTCGGTCGCGTAGTCGAGCGCCGAGCTGCTGTCGTCAAGGATGAGGAGCGAAGGAGAGCGGAGAAGCGCGCGCGCCACGGCGAGCCGCTGTTTCTGCCCACCCGAGAAATTGCGTCCGCCCGGCTCGACGCGGCAGTCGAGGCCGCCTTTGGCCTCGACGAAATCGTCGGCGCAGGCTGCCTCCAGAGCGCCGTGCAGTACGTCGTCGCCGACGCCGGGTACGCCGTTTTTCAGGTTTTCGCGCAGCGTGCCCTCAAACAGCACGGCGCGCTGAGGCACCGCGCCGACAAGCGCGCGCAGCTGCTTTTCAGAGTATTCTCGCACGTCGTTCCCGAAAAGCTCGACGGAGCCGCCGTCGCAGTCGTAGAATCTGGCGATCAGCGCGATAAGCGAGGATTTACCGGAGCCGGTGCCGCCGATGATCCCGACGGTCTGCCCCGTTTTTATTTCCATATTTATATCCGACAACGCCTCTTTGCCGCCGTATGACAGCGACGCGCCGGTGATCTTCACGGCGCATTCGCCCGCGGGCTCGACTGAGCCGGCGCCGTATTTAACGGACGGTTTTACGGCGAGCACCGCCGAGAGGCGTTTGCCGCTCGACAGCGCTTTCGTGATGTTTATCGTAAGATCCGCGAGTTTTATCAGCTCGACGAGCACCATCGCGGTGAGATTGTACATAGCAACGGTCTCGCCCTGCGTCAGCGCGCCGTCGTTGACCTTTATCGCGCCGGAATACATCATCGCCGCCACGGCGATATTCACGATCACGAACGTTACGGGATTAAGAAGCGCGGACAATCTTCCGGACCGTTTCTGCCCGGCGCAGAGACTTTCGTTTTCGTCGCTGAATTTCGCCCGCTCGTCGTCCTCGGCGCCGAACGCGCGGATGACTCTTACTCCGTCGAGATTTTCCTTCGCGCGGCGCACCGTGAGTGAAAGACTGCTCTGAACACGCGAATACAGCTTCATGCCGAAAAGCATGATCAGATATACGAAAACGAGCAGTACAGGCACCGCGGCGGCGAAGCTCAGCGCCGGGCGGACGCTTATCGCAAAGCAGGCGATCACCGCGCCGAACACGACGAACGGAGAGCGCAGCAGCAGACGCAGCGTCAGATTGACGCCGGTCTGCACGCGCGTAACGTCGCTCGTCATGTTCGTGATCAGCGACGACGTGCCGAGCCGGTCGAGATCGGAATACGAAAGACGTCCGATGTGCGTGTACAGCGCGTTGCGCAGATCGGCGGCGAAACCCGTAGCGGCTTTCGCGGCGAAATACTGCGCGACTACCGCGAAGCCGAAGCCGACCGCGGCGAACAGCACGAGCAGGGCGCAGCATTTTATGACGAGCGTCCTGTCCGCGTTTTTTATGCCGTTATCTATCATGTACGAGACTATGAAAGGCACGGCAAGCTCGAGCGCCACTTCAAAAAGCTTGAAAAGAGGCGCGAGGATGCTTTGCGCCCGGTATCTTTTCAGATATCCGAGGAGATTTTTCATATTGACAATTTTCCTTTTAAGGTGTAGAATGGTGTCATGAAACACGAGATAGCGCCGGTTTACGACGGCAAAAGCAAAATACTGATACTCGGAAGCTTCCCGTCCGAGGCGTCGCGGAAGCAAGGATTTTTCTACGGGCACCCGAACAACAGATTCTGGCGGGTGCTTTCCGCCGTGCTTGAAGAACCGGTGCCGCAGACCGTGGCAGAGAAGCGGGAGATGCTTTTAAAAAACGGCGTGGCGCTCTGGGACGTGATCGGATCGTGCGAGGTCGACGGATCGGCCGACAGCAGCATAAAGGACGCGTCACCGAACGATCTTTCACCGATCCTGTCCGGATCCGGCGTCAGAGCCGTGTATCTGAACGGCCGGCTCGCCTTCAGCCTTTACGAAAAACACGCCGCACCCGACCTGCCGTATTTCTACCTGCCGTCGACGAGTCCGGCGAACGCCGCTTATTCGCTCGACCGGCTCGTCGCCGGGTGGTCCGTCATTCGTTGTATGCTCTGAAAGACGCGTTGTCGGCAAAGTCTTTTTCTTCCTTGAATCTGCGCCTGATCTCGGACAGCGGTCCCGACGTCACAAGATACGAGTACGTCACCGGCTTATAGGAAATGATGCTCAGCGAGTAAAGCGGAGCGACGTAATTCGTCGGTCCCGCCGCCGGGTCCTTGCTGCCGTCGTGGCTGAATCTGCCCCCGATGAACAGCTGTGCCCCCGGCACGTATAACCCGATACCGCAGTCGTCGGCGTCTACCCACGCCGCCCACGTCTCGGTATTTTCTTTATCGAGGAAAAATCTGTGGCGCGGCCAGTCCTCGGGCCAGAATATCAGATCGCGCCGCACTTGAAGCGGCTCGTCCTGCCAGGGCTTGTTTCCGTTGTAGAAATAGAAATTGTCGAGATAGCTGACGGTGTAGAACGCCGGCACCTCCTGCGTGGCGCGCGGATGGACCCAGCCGGACCAATCGACGAAAACGTTGTCGACTCTCAGTATATCGTGATCGACCGTGTAAGTGTTTTCCATATAGCTGTACGTATACGAGCCGACCTTGCCCCAGTCTCGCGGGCGGCATTTCACCCAGACGGAATCTCCGGTGACGCGGAAATCGACGAGCTTGCTCTTGCAGCCGCCGCGGTCGCCGCCCTGTACGGGGTTGTACACCCAGGGGTGGCCCATGAATTCGCCCTTGACGAAAGGCGGATCGCCGGTGCCGTAGTAAGACTGCTGTATCAGTCTGCCCGGATCGGCGTGGTTGAGCATGTTTTTAAGCCCTTTGATCTTGCAGCGCTTGTCCTCGTAATACGAAAGACCACCGCCCCAGACGAGCTCGACGCCGACCTTGAGGATATCGTTTTCGAGAAAATACGTCCCGCCCGCGGGCACGTCCTCGACCGACACCGTTATATCTGTGACAGTCACCCCGCCGTCGCCGCGCGGCTGTATACGCAGATCGAACAGACCGAACGCGAGCTTCCCGTCAAGGAACCCTTCGGTATAGCTCTCGAAAACGCCGTCCTCCGAGGCGGGCAGATAAAACTGCTCCCGAACAGTCTCGCCGTCGCAGGTGAAGTAAAAGCTTCCGACCGCGGGCGCCTCGCCCCGGTATCTGATGCGGAACCTGTTGTATTTTTCGGCGACGTAATTCATTTCTTCATCCCTCTCAGCAGTTTTATTTCCGCGGCGTAGCCGTCGTTGTCGTTAGGCGTTTCAAGCTCGAACGGCAAGCCCTGAAGGCTCGGATGGTTTATTATTTTTTCGATATATTCAAGCCCGATATAGCCCTGACCGATCTTTTCGTGCCGGTCCTTGCGCGCGCCGCGCGGGTTCTTGCTGTCGTTTAAATGCACCGCGAACAGGCGCGAAAGCCCGATCACGCGGTCGAATTCCTCGAGCGTGCCGTCAAGCCCGTCCTTCACGTCGTATCCGGCGTCGGAGATGTGGCACGTGTCGAGGCACACGCCGAGATGCTCGGAAAACTCGCAGCCGTCGATTATCGCGGCAAGCTCCTCAAAGCTCGAGCCGATCTCGCTGCCTTTGCCCGACATCGTTTCGAGAAGTACAGTCGTCTTCATATCGTGGCTCATGTTGGCGTTCAGCATTTCGAGTATGTACCCGGTGCCGACCTCGACGCCCTGGCCGACGTGGCTTCCGGGGTGGAAGTTGTACAGACTGCCAGGGATGTGCTCGAGTATCGCTATATCGTCGGCGAACACCATGTTCGCGAATTCGCGCGTCTTCTGCTCGGCGGACGCGGGATTCAGGGTATAAGGCGCGTGCGCGACGATCCTTCCGAAGCCGTGCTCACGCATGAACGAGACGAGCGCCGCCGCGTCGTCGACATCGAATTTTTTGGCCGAACCGCCGCGCGGATTGCGCGTGAAAAACTGGAACGTGTCCGCCCCGAGGGATACGGCCGTCTCGCCCATAGACAGATACCCGCCGGACGAGGATAAATGGCAGCCGAGATATATCATAAATAATTCACCTCGTTTTTCAGTTGCTGTTCGTGAGTATGCTTTCGGTCAGATCGTCGTCATCGGTCTTCGGGGCGTCGGCTATTACAGGGTCAAGCAGATAGTCGAACAGGTCTTCGCCTATACGGGCTCTTACCTTTGCGACGTATTCGGCTTCTTTGTCCGTATCCATCGCCATGAAAGCGTAGTAATCCGGCTTCGGTTCGCCGTTATAGCGGATCAGACCGAGATTGAGCCCGAATTCACCCGGGTTGTCCACGCTGCTGTGATGCGTGAACATATCGACCGTCTTCATCTTCCTCGCCTTCATGTAAGCGAGCACGACGCCGGCTTCGCCGTCAAGCTCCGAATGACGCGCGAGAGGACCGGTCATCGAGTTGAAGCCCTGCTCGCTGAAAACTATGCGGCGCGGCTTGCCGTTGTAAAGAAACCGCTTCTGCGAGAGGAACGCTTCGAGTACTTCCATGTTCCGGAAAGATATGTGCGGCGTGTTGAAGGTGAAATTCGCCGCGCGGTCGTGCCAGAAATCCGGCCAGAAAAGGTTTTCGGGGTACGGATGATAAGCGACGTGCCAGTCGAAATCGCCGTCCGCTGCCGTCTGCGCCGCGAGCTGTTCGATACATTCCTTCGCCGTGTAGAACCGCAGCGGACTGCCCGGAGTCGCGATGCTCCAGTTGTTAGTAAGCGATATATAGACTCTGAAATGACTGCAGTATTTTCTTCCGATCTGCCAGGCGAGCCTCATCGCCTCGGAATATTCGGAGATGTATTCCGCGCAGGTCATGTCTCCGGCGTTGCCCCAGATGCCCTGCTGGTCTATCTCGTTGCCGATAATAGCGCCGGCGGCTCTGCCGTATTTGTTGTCCGGGCGCGTATAGCGGCTGACGAGGAATTCCACGAACGCCGCGTAATACGCGAGGCCGTCCTCGGAGCGGAGGTTGAACGCGCTTATCAGCGCCGAGGAGTTTGGCTCGTCGTACTTCGGGTGCAGACATACGTCGAGCAGCGCGCGCTCGCCGCGGCTGCCGAAGCCCTTCGAGGAGTTGAGCAGTATGAACGTGCTGTGATCGTACGCGCGCATATATTCGTCGAGCCGTTTTACCGCGTCGCCTCTGAACCAGTACGATCTGCCGTCGCGGACGAACTCAATCGAGTCCTTGTCGGGCGTCAGCGTCATCAGCCCGGGGAGGCTGACGTCCGGTCTGCCCTGTTCGACCCCGAACATCGTTTTCTGCAGCTGCGGCGACGCGTTAATCGCCTTTATGTGCCTGTGCGTCGGGTACGGCGTGTTGTTTGCGGCGATGTCCGGGCTTATCTGCGTCACGTAGCGCACGCCGTCGACGCGGTCCTTGCCGGCGTAGACGGTGAAACGGGAGAAAAGCGAGTCACGGCCGCCGTCGGAGAAGCGGGGAAGCGACAGCTTCCCGACTATGAATTCGCATCCTTTAAGCGAGTAAGTCGTCCCGCCCTGTACGACGGGAGAGGATTCGCGCAGCGTCACCGTGCCGTCGCAGTCGGAGTATAAAGTCACGTATTTTTCGTCCGCCGCAATTTTGATTATCTTCATTTTGCCGTATCCTCCGTATATTTTGTTTTCCGCCGCCTCTGCGGCTTTTTTCATGTCTTATTTTATCATATCGGGGCGGCGTTGTCAATGGGACGTTCCCCGAAAAAGGGGCGGCAAACAAAAAAAACGCCGCATAAAGCGGCGTCAGACTCGGTTTGCTGTGAGCTGCGGATCCCGCGCGTATCCGGCGCAGAGCGCCTTGACCGCCGCGCGGATGAAGCGGGTGTTAGACGGCCGCGCTGCGGCCGCCCCGGCGCCACGTCCGAAGTGATCGCGCAAAAGCGTCACGCTGCCTTTCTCCCACGCCGCGGCGATCGCGTGACGGATGTCACGCTCTACGCGCGGGACGGTCGTGCCGCCGCGCTCCGCTATCGGGGCGTATATGCTTCTGCCGACGTAGCCGGGGAAACGCGAGTCGCACAGAACGCCGACGATCGCCTCCTTCAGATACGAAAAGCCCTTGAAATATCTCGGTATGCAAAGCTCCGTCAGAAGCCTGTCGGTCTTCTCTTCATAGTAATCCCTCAGCTGTTCTTCCGTCATGACGCCGCACCTTTGATGAATGATTTTATCCTTCCCGGACGAATCCAGTATATCATATACCGTATGAAAAGTCAATCCCCCGGGGGAGTTTATAAGGCTTGAAAAAATCAGAAGTGAAATCGCGGCAGGAATGCCGCGGTGAAATCAAATCCGTCCTTTTCCTCTCGTCCGCGTCGAGCGGATTTAATCGCGAAGCGATTTCATCCACACAGTGGATTTCACCCGTCCGCAATAGGGGTTCCCCGTTGCGAACTTGTGAGCAATGGGGGTTCCCGTAGGACGGATTTAGTTGAAAAACCCCGTTGCAATCGCAACGGAGTTTTTCTGTGGTAACGCTTCAAATTGGATCGCGGGTCGAAAAAACGCTGTTTTTCGAGGTTGGTGTTGTACGAAATGGATCGAATTGTACTTTCTGCACGCAAAGAACTAAGAGAATCAAATGTATTCAGTTTTCGTAATTGTATTTCCAATTATTTCTGCTTTTAAATTCTTTAACTTCGAGAGAATCATATACAAAGCTTTTATCTGACTCATTCGCTTTAGAATACATAACCATTATGCCGTTTTCTTTATCATAGTTTCCGTTTTTATCGGTTATGACCCAAAGCGTGATACTGTACCAGGTATACTCATCTGTTTTTTTCCAGTCGGGGTTGTCATAATGCTGATGAACACCGTACATTTCGTGTAATGTATTGCCTTCTGCATCCACCTGCAGAACATTGTTATACCTGTGCGGAGATTTACCGGGATTTGATAAGTTCAGTGTTGCAGAATACTCATTCAATATTTTGTTACATTCCGTTGAACTAAGCTTTTTTGTGTTTTTATCCAAGATTTTGTGGTCTGTGATCGGATACGAAACGCATTTGGATTTATCCAAAGGTTTATTCCAGTCATTATCTGTTTTAAGCTTTTCTTTGTTCTCTGTGTAAAAAGCCTCCGTTTTATTTTTCAAATGATCTTTTTCGACGCCCTCATAACGATATTCAGATTCTATAATGGTCAATACATAATTATCGTCTGGATAAAAATATACGTTCGTTTCATCATATGACTGGCAAACAACCAATCCGAAAATTTGATCGCCGTAGTCTTCACAATAAGAAAACAGAGTTCTGCCGTAGTCATCCCGCTCCCAAACATAAATTGCAGAATTATAGGCTCCTTCTCCGTGATGCATGTATCCTACGGCGTCAGGAATGCTGTATATGGCAGCTGTATACAACTCTTTATATTCGCCTCTGTACGGATAAGGGTTTTCTTTGTTAAAAAAGCAGCCGGTCAATGTCGAAGCAGTTACGACAAGTATTATTACTATATTGATTAAGCGCTTCATTGCGTGTTTCCTTTCTATTCATTTTAAAGGACAACGTTTATCTGTTTTTATTATACTGTTGAATTATGAACAAGTCAAGCCGAGGAAAAGTGAAGTTTGCCGAGGGGCGAAGAAAAAATGAAGTCGTCGGCTTTGCCGACTGATGAAGACGGTGCTGCCGCACCTAATGAAGACGTTCGCTTCGCTCACTAATGAAGCGAAGTCGCCCCCCCGTTCCTAATCAGCGAACGCAGTGAGCGTCTTCATTTCTTCATTAGCGAAGCGTCTTCATTAGCCCCGTCGGCCCGTTCCCCAAAACTCGGCAAGCTCGTTTCGGGGACCCCAAGGGCTGGGCGACTTCATTGAAAAAACCTCGTCTTTCG
>JAFZRM010000078.1 GCA_017619885.1 Clostridia bacterium
CGCGGTCTTTACTATCCTGTCCTCAAGCGAATGGAACGAGATGACCGCGAACACGCCTCCGGGGGCGAGCCTGTCTATCACGCGGCCGAGCATGACCTGCAGTCGCTCAAGCTCTCCGTTGACCGCTATCCTTATCGCCTGAAACGAGCGCTTCGCCGGATGATGGCCGCCGATCTTCGCCTTTTCCGGCATCGCCGACTTGATTATCTCCGACAGCTGCAGCGTCGTTTTAACGGGTGATATATCGCGCTGTCTGCATATCGCCGCGGCGATGCGGGGCGCGAACGTCTCTTCTCCGTAAATATATAAAATCTTTTTTAATTCTTCTTCACTTTTGCCGTTGACCACGTCGTACGCGGTCAGCCCGGCTGTCTCGTCCATCCTCATGTCAAGCGGCGCGTCGTGCATATATGAGAAGCCGCGCTCGGCGTTGTCGAGCTGGAACGAGGAGACTCCGAGGTCGGCGACCGCTCCGTCGAGCTTGTCTATGCCGAGCTCGTCCAGGATCTCGTCTATCCTGTCGTTGAAGCTGTGTACGAAGCTTATCCTGTCCGCGTACGGCGCGAGCCTTATACGCGAGGCGGCGATCGCCGTTTCGTCCGCGTCAACGCAGACGAGGCGTCCGTCCTTGAGCTGAGAGGCGATCCTTTCGCTGTGGCCGCCGCCTCCGAGCGTGAGGTCCGCGTATATCCCGTCCGGCTTTACGCCGAGCACGGATACCGTCTCATCAAGCAGAACGGAATAATGTGTGAAATCCTCGGCACCCGTGTTCCTGCTCACGTCGGTATACCCGCATCGTTGATGTAACCCATGATCTCGTCGCGGTTTTCATTTTCGACGTATTTATCGAACAGCTCGGCATCCCAGATCTCGGCGAGGTTGTTTCTGCCTATGATCACGACGTCTTTTTTGATCTCGGCGTGATCGCGCAGTTTTTCGGGTATCAGCAGACGTCCGCTCGAGTCCAGTTCCACTTCGTAAGCGTAACGGAAGATGAAACGGCTCGATTTGGTGTTCTTATCACCCGGGATGTTCTCAAACCGTGCGCAGAATCTGTCCCACTCGGGTTTCGAGTAAAGCTTGACGCATTTTTCCTCGGTACGCGACACGTAGAATTTGCCGACGAGCTGATCGCGGTAGCATGCGGGGACGAACACTCTGCCCTTATTATCCACCGTATGATTAAATTCACCCAAGAACACGGTCCGTCACCTCCTTTGCTCTCCACTTTGCGCCCGGTAATCCACTTTCTCCACATAGTTCTCCACAATTGAGTACTTTTGGTTGCTCAGCGGTTAACATGCGCGCCACATGATTCTATTATATAGAAAATAACGGATTTGTCAAGATGTTTTTATGCATTCATAATAAATTTACAAAGTTCGACACGCAAAAACCCTCCGGACGCGCCGGAGGGCGGTTTTTTCCCGGTTTTCGGGTGATTTTCGCACAAAAAAAGGACCGGTCATCCGGTCCGTTCGGGTATGTGCGGCGTCAGATCAGATTTCTGACCGCTTTGGGGACGTACTGACTGCAGTCGACGCCGTATCTGATCATTTCTCTGACCATCGTCGACGACACGAAGGAGATGTCGGGCGACGCGGGCAGGATTATCGTCTCGATATCGGGATCGAGTTCGCGGTTGATCAGCGCCTGTTCGTACTCGTCCTCGAAATTCATACCGCTGCGGCAGCCCTTTACGATGACGTCGCAGTCGTTCTCTTTCGCGTACGCGGTGACGAGAGAATGGGAGACGTCCGCGGACACGTTATCGTACCCGTCCGCCACGGCGAGCAGGAACTCGAGCCTTTCCTCGTCCGTGAACATATAGGTCTTTCCGGTGTTTACGAACGCGCAGACGATGACCTCGTCGAACAGCGCGGCCGCGCGCGCGATAAGATCCTCGTGGCCTACCGTCACGGGATCGAAGCTGCCGGGGATAAGAGCTCTTTTCATCTTCATTTCTCCTTTTTTACGGGTATCAGCTTGTAAAAATATATTCTTCCTGACTTGTATATCTTCGACACCTCATACATACGCTGAAGTGACGGTTCTTCCGTGAAAAGCGTGTCCTTTTCCCACTCCGCGCAGACCGTCGCCGTGTCCGACAGCACGCCGTTGTCATACAGCGCTTTCAGGGCCGGCGCGAGCAGTCCCGAGCCGTACGGAGGGTCGACGAAGACGAGGCTGAATTTCGCGCCGCCGCGTTTCGCGCTGCGCAGATATTCCGCGTAATCCGATTCGACGATGCGGCAGTTTTTATACAGATGTGTCTTCTGCGCGTTCGCCTTTATCACGGCGAAAGCCTCCGCCGATCTGTCGACGAGCACGGCGTGAACCGCGCCGCGTGACAGCGCCTCGAGCCCCATCTGTCCGCTGCCCGCGAACAGATCGAGCACCTCTCTGCCCTCTATGTCGAACTGAATCGCCGAGAAGATCACTTCTTTCGCGCGCTGCAGCGTCGGGCGCGTGACTTCGCCTTCAAGCGTCTGCAGTTTCGTTCCTCTTGCCGAACCTGTAATGATGTTCATGTCATCCGTCCTTTTTGTAATGATTGATTATCGCTTCCGCGATACCGTCCGTTATGCCCGGCACCGCGGTGAGCTGTTCTTTCGTCGCGTTTTTCACGGCGGACAGCGATCCGAGCGTGCCGAGCAGCAGACGCGCTTTTGCGGGGCCGATGCCTTTTATTTTTTCAAGCGACGAGGTCTTCAGCGTTTTTCGTTTTGCGTTCGACATCCGCGTTATCGCGAAGCGGTGGACCTCCTCCTGTATGCGGTAGATGAACATATAAAGCGCCTTGTCGTGCGATATATCGACGTCGTTTTCGTCGTCGCAGAGCGCGCGCGTTTTATGATAATCGTCCTTTACCATGCCGAAGACCGGCACGTCGACGCCCTCTTCCTCGAGCACGGCGCGCACCGCGGCGACGTGTGTCTTGCCGCCGTCGAGCAGGATCAGATCCGGCAGCGCCGGGAACGCCGTTGATTTCTTGACGGTCGTCTCCCTGATCCTCCGCCGTATCGCCTCGCGCATCGAGGCGTAATCGTCCTCGTGAGCCGTTTCCTTGATCGTAAATACGCGGTAATCCGATTTTTTGAACCGCGTTCCTTCGAGCACGATCATACCGGCGGTCATGTTGTCACTGCCGAAATTGGAGATATCGTATGATTCTATCCGGTCGGGCACGACCTCGAGCCGCAGCGTCTGCGCGAGTTTTCCGAGTATCTGCGTCTCTTTGTCGCTGTTTTCGCGCAGCAGCTTCGCGCGGTACGCCGCGTTTTCTTTCGCCATCGCGCACAGCGCTCTGTTCATGCCGCGCTGAGTGACGCGGACCTCGATCTTTCTGCCGTATCTGCCGCTTAAAAGCGACGACAGCGCCTCCGCCTCGCCGTCCGGCAGCCCGTCCGAGACGAGTATCTCTTTCGCCGGTTCTCTTATCTCATACACCGAGGCGATGAAAGCTGATAACTCCTCAGCGCCGATATGTCCGCCGACGAATTCGTCGACCTCCGTGTCGGCGATAGCGCCGGCGCGGATGAAGAAGAACGATATGACGGTCAGATCGTCGTCGGAATAGATGCCGATCGCGTCGGCGTACGTGTCGGGCGAGGAGACGACTTTCTGCTTCTCATACAACGCCGACAGAGATTTTATACGGTCTCTGTATTTGGCGGCGAGCTCGAAGTTCAAATCCTCCGACGCCGCCTCCATAAGCGACGTCAGGCGCTTTTTTTCCTCGGTTATATCGCCTTTCAGTATGCTTTCCGCGCTCTTCACGTATTCGGCGTAATCGTCGGCGGACAACTCTCCCGTGCACGGCGCGCAGCAGCGCCCGATCTGACGGTAGATGCACGGCCGCGTTTTTTTCGCGTCTTTCGGGAAGGTCTTGCCGCACGTCGGCAGCGTCGCCGCCTGGCTGACGGCTCTTACGATGTTGCGGCACGTCGCGGAATTCGTGTACGGTCCGTAATACCTGCCGCCGTCCTGCACGCGCTTGCGCGTGGTGGTGAGACGCGGAAATTCTTCGCGCGTGATTTTAATATACGGATAGTTTTTGTCGTCTTTTAACTTTATATTGTATTTCGGCTCGTACTGCTTTATCTTTACGTTTTCAAGCGCCAGCGCCTCGGTCTCGGTGTCGCAGAGAATGAAATCGAAATCGTAGACGGAGCTGACCATGCGCGCCGTCTTGGCGGTCTTGGCTGAGCCGGAAAAATACTGCGAGACGCGGTTTTTGAGCGCCGAGGATTTGCCTACGTAGACGACCTCTCCGCGCTCGTTTTTCATGATATATACGCCCGGGCGCAGCGGCAGGCGCAGCGCCTTTTTTCTCAGATATTCAGTTCTGTCGTTCATACCAATAAAAAAGCGGATAAATACCCCGTCCACCGTTCGGGTGAGGCATAATATCCGCTATGCTCTTTATTTTCCGCTCAGTCCGAGAGACCGTTCTCTATGAGTTCCTCGAGGCCGTTGAGCGCGTCTATCTCGTCAACTCCGTCAGCAATGAGCGTGATCTCGGTATCTTTCGTGATGCCGAGGGAAAGTACGCCCAGAAGACTCTTGGCGTTGACGCGCCTGTCGCCTTTTTCGACCCATATAGAACTCTTGAAAGAATTCGCCTTCTGAATAAAGAACGTTGCGGGACGTGCGTGAAGTCCTACCGGAATCCTGACGGTTACGTTGCGAGAAATCATATCTTACTCCTTGTATTCGGAAAAACACTTGTATTATTATAAGAATTATACCAAATGCCCGCGTCAAAATCAATAGTAATAATGCATAATTTTGAGCCCGCGCCGTCGCGTATTGTACGGTATTTTGACGGAAAAGCTCGCCTTCGGTTATCTTTCGTGGAATCCCGTGAGCGTCACGTCGACCGTGCCGTCCTTGTACGTGAGCGTCACCTCGTCGCCCTCGTGATACGTTGCGGAACCGGATAAAAAGCCGGATTCGGTAACTCTTCCCTTAATCAGAAGATCGCCGGTCATGACCGCGCCGGACTCTGTCTCGTCGACCCAGTAGCCCTCGAGCAGCTTAACCGATCTGCCCGAATTATCGGTCAGGATCAGACCGGAGACGAGCGACGCGCGCTGCTCCCCGGTTATCTGCGCGGTGAAAGACACCGCGTATTCACGGTCGCGTACCGGCTCAAAAATCGGTATATGCACCGCTCGCAGAACGATCGCGGCGATGCCGAACACCAGTACCGTTATCAGCAGTACGTCAGTCAGATTCAATCTGCTTTTTTTCATTTTTCCGCCTCCCCGATACCGCTTATGATCC
>JAFZRM010000079.1 GCA_017619885.1 Clostridia bacterium
ACCGCGGCGAGCATGCACGCCACGATCGCCGTGCACCCGAACGTCGTTATAAGCAGTTTTCTGTCCGTCCGCTTCGCTTCCTCGATTTCTCCTGCTCCGAGCAGGTTGCCGATCATGACGGCGATCGCCGAGCCGAGCGAGAAATACACGACCGAGAACAGATTAGTCACGGCGGACGATATGCTTATCGCGGTCACTGCGTCGAGCCCGCACGTCGAAAAACACTGGTTGCGGACCGTGACCGCGAGCGACCAGAACGCCTCGTTGAACATCAGCGGCATTCCCATGACCGCGATCTTCCCGACGAGCGCCGGCGGCACGCGAAGCGATCTGAAGGCGCCTGAGATGAACCCGCATTTCTTCCTGTTCGCGCCGGTCCAGATCACGAGGATCAGAAACTCCACGTAACGCGAGATCACCGTCGCCAGCGCGGCGCCGCGCACGCCGAGCACGGGGGCGCCGAAATGGCCGAAGATCAGCTTGTAATTCAGAAAGAGGTTGACGGCGACGGCGGCGGAGCTCGCCGCCATCGGCGGCACGGTCCTGCCCGTCTCGCGCAAGGTTGACGAATAAGCCTGAGACAGCGAATACGGCAGGATGCCCCAGAGCATTATCGAAAGATACTGCTTCCCGAGCGAAAGCGTCAGCTGCAGATCTATCCCCGATTCGGTCTCGGTCAGAAACGGGTTTATGAAAAAATCTCCGCAGAATATGAAAAGCACGATGCCGATGACGCCCGCGACCGCGCAGATCACGGTCTTAATACGGAATGTGGCTCTGACGTTTTCCACGTCGCCCTTGCCGTGGTACTGCGCCGTGAATATCCCGGCGGCGGATACCGCGCCGAACGTCACGAGGTAGAAGACGAACATGAACTGGTTGACGATCGCAACGCCCGACGTCGCCTCGCTTGATACGTTGCCGACCATCACGTTGTCGAGCAGTCCGACGAGATTCGTGATGCCGTTCTGTATCACTATCGGGAACGCTATCGTGAAAACGGTTTTGAAAAAGCGCCTGTCGGCAAAAAATTCTCTGATCTTACTCATATAACACCTCATGACCGCACATGATTATATCATATCGCGCCACGATTGTCAATACTGCCAAGCCGAATCGAAAACATAAAGAGACCGTCGCCATTAAGCGACGGTCGCCTTTATTCGTCTATAAAGTGTTGAGTTGACAGAACGGTCTGCAGCTTCTTCAGATTTCCGACAGTTATAAACTCATCGTATCGGCGGCCTTCGGGAGTCGGGTGAAGGACCGGATACTTCTCTTTTGTCTTAAGGATAAACTTATTCCTGATAAGCCAATTAATTATAATGAGCACGCTGGCCCGATCGATATCAGCAAGACTCCCGTATCCGGAAAGTCGGTTGAGGCCTCTCTTTATTATCCGGTCGGTTTCTGTACCTCGCAATACGTCGGTAAGCATTGTGACTCCGTAGTAATAATTCGCGCTGACCTCTTCGAGAGTGCTGAGAATCGTCCTTACTATATCATCAAGCTTTTTGCCGCGATACTCTATTTCTTTTAGTTTTTCTTTCTTTTTTTCTAAGCCTTCTAAACCCGAAACGCCCCCGTCATCCGGGATCTCCAAAACCGTCTCTCTACCGATCGCGTCATCTTTTCTTGCGTTAAAACCTATTATCGCTTTTTTATTTTCCCCGGTGCTATAGGTCTTGGCTGATTCCGGCTCGTCGGGGCCGTAACGCATCATTTCATAAAACTGCTCTTTGCTTATCGCCCTGCCGCATCCGGTGTTGTCGTCTTTATAATTTGTGCAGCCGAGGAAATACTTTCCGTCGTTTCTTTTCTTTACTATGAGATACCCGTCCCTGCACCGTTCGCATTTACATATACTGAGCTTTCCGGCTTTCGGCTCGTTTGTCATAAACCCGCACAACTCAGGTTCGTTTGTACAGATAAACAAATTCAGCCCGTATGATCCCTTCATCCTTTTTTGCATAGGATATCCGCAGATCGGGCACGGTTTTTTCGCGCCGTATATCGGCGGTGGTTCTTCGTTCCATTCTCCTTCAAGGACCACGGTATTATAGTCCTTTTTTATTTCAAGCAGAAATTCTGAAGGATTTTCTTCCGGAGCTACAAAAAACACTCTGTTTTTTGTTCTTGTAATAGCCACATAAAAGAGCCTGCGCTCTTCGGCATAATCTATCGATCTGTCACCTTTGATAACAAAGCCTAAAACGGGATCATCTTCTATTTTAGAAGGAAATCCAAACATTTCGTTCTTTCCGTTGACTACGATAACATCGTCATATCCTAATCCTTTGGATGCATGCACCGTCATAAAAGTTATATCCAGCCACGGATACTTTACACTTCTCAGTTTATCAAATCTTGGTTTATACTCGAATAAACCTGATTTCTCAAGCACATCTCCATCGAAATTATAGCGGCCTAACAGAAGTATTTTCGAATCTTTCGGCCTGTTTTCTGCTTTATAATAAGCGACAATTTGATCAAGCGCCTTTTCAACTGCGGATGCTAATGCGTATCTTGCGCCTGAAAATCGATCGGCATCGGGAGCTTTTGGTTTTGAGTTGTATGTGTATATGATCACCGGGTCGACGATGGTCTTATGAGAAATCAACTGTTTCGTGATCTGCGTGGTGTTTTTCATTATGAAATTTCCCGCAATATCAACTATCTGTTGTGAGTTGCGATACGTCTTGACTATTTTCAGAAGTTTCGCGTACCCCATTTTTTCAGAAAATTTCGTAAACAGGCTGATATCTGAACCGCTGAATGCGTATATTGATTGCCAGTCGTCTCCGACTGCAATAATTTTTGCATCGGTTACATTATGAAGCGCGGACACGAGATCAAATCTTTGCTTCGAAATGTCCTGATATTCGTCGATTATCAGATATTTGAAATTCAGTTTTTTCTTCATTTCGTTCGCTTCACGAAGAATACGCGCGGACTCATTTATCATATCCTGAAAGTCAACAGCGCGCTTTTCTTTTAAATACTGCTGATACTGAAGATAGCATTCGTGGCAAACATCAACAAACAATCTTGACCTGACGTTTTGTGTTGAATGATACATTCTGTTGAATTCGTCTGCGTCATACCCGTTTGTCTTGAAATTAGAAATAAACCTGCATATAAGGGAAACGAGTTTTCGAATATATCTGTTTTCTTCGGATATCAGGAGTTTTTCAAAAACTTCTTTGCCGGCTCTGGGAGACAGATCAAACCCTTTATCAATCAGCTGTTCAGCAAGATGTTCTGTCAACGGTCGCTTGTCGTTATATTCGGAAAACGTATAAATCAGTGTCGTTTTATGTTTTTTGTGCAATTCTAACTTATTACGAATCGCTCTTTTATAGTATTCAAGCTGATCTTTGCTGTATCTGTCGTTTCTTCCGTTTTCAGTTATTCCGAAATGCTCGATATATGCGGTTTTTTCGCCTTGTATAATAATAAAATCGGGAGTGTACGGCTTTTTTGAAAACTGAATATCGTATTTATAAATCGGCTCATACTGATAATCAATACCATTCAGATAAAGAAAATTCGCTATCTCGACTTCCTGATAAGACCGAAGGATTTCACTTTGAATGGTAACGGACTTTTTCATTCGCTTATCAATTACAGTCTGCTGAAATTCGCACAGATCGCTTTTCAGCGTGGAATAATTGGATCTTGCTATCTTATTGAAAAAATCGTTGAGATCGTCTCCTTCGTATGGCGCGTCAAAATATGATGCAAAGAACATGATAAGTTTGTTGACCATGCTCTCATCTTTTAGAATAGAATTTCTCAGATAATCCTGTGTGACAAAATATATTTTGGAGTCTTCTACTATATTGAGTTTTTCAGGATCTTTTTTATGTATGATGGCGTTTCCGACGGAATGGAACGTAGCTATCGGACAATCCAATCCGAGTTTTGTGTTTATCTTGTCGCGCAATTCATTTACGGCTTTGTTTGTAAATGATACAATTAGTATTTCCTTGGGATTTATTCCTTTGATGTCAACAAGATACTTGACTTTTGCAGCAACTGTAGTTGTCTTCCCGGCGCCTGCACCCGCTATAACGAGCGTATAATCTTCATCGCTGAGCACGACTTTTCTTTGATCTTCATCGAGAGAGATATGTTCGTCAACGCTTCTCAAAATCCCGTCAAGATAACTCTTTTCGTTTATCATCGCGCTTTCAACGAATGCGTCGTTATGATCATCAATCAAATTGATAAAAGCAGTATATCTGTGAACTGTATCTTCAATCGTCGCCGCATCCAATCCGTTCTTTTGACAATACTTTTCCAACATGCCGCTGCTGATTAGAATGCCGAAAAAATCCACCGTTTTCTGATAAGAGGGGAGAATGTTTTGATACTCGCTACGCGCTACATACTCTTCGCGCGACAAATAAGAATCCATTAGTTCTTTCAACTTAAGGATCTCCGCGCCTTCTTTGAGCTCCTCGACGTTATTTTCAAATTCTGGATTCTGGTTATGACGTTTGAATAGTTTGAATATCTTTCCCATTATCTGACAGTCCTTTTATTTGGTGTCAATTTGAGCGTTAAGAATCATCTGATATGTTTCGCGTCTATTTCTGCGCCTTGTAATAGGCTACGGCGAGGTCGACGACGAGGCCGTACGACCGCACGCCCTCCTCCTGGCCGTGCGACTGCAAAAACGCGTCGTTCACCTTTTCCGACACCTCGGCGACCTTGTTTTCGCGGTATTTATCGAAAAACTCGTTGTACGCCGCCATCTCGTTTTTATACGGCGCGGGCACGCGCTCCCTGTACAGCGATCTGTAAAGCTCTTTATCGGCGCTGTAAAGCGACGACGCGACGTACTCGAAAACGCTCGTGTATCCGGAATATCTGATATAGGGGTCGTCGCTTTCGATGCAGACGAGGAACGCGACGAAATTCGCCTCGTCCTCGCGGCTGATCCCGCGCTGGTGCGCCATCTCGTGCGCCGCCGTATACGGCAGCGTGTAATCCGGGAAATTGACGTTTATGTTCGCCTCGCCGGTGAAAAACGTGTAAACGCCGGATATATGCGTGTAAGTCCACGGCTCGGACAGCGCGACGGGCTTCGGGTCGGAATAGAATCTCGAAAGGAAATCGTATTTCTCATACGCCTTCGCGTAAGCGTCGTTAAGCTTCGCGTCCATCTCAGCCAGGCTGTAAGGCATGACCGAGCCGCCGCCGTACGTGAACTCCACCTCGCCGACGTCGGCGCGCACGCCCTCCATCAGCTCGTACGCCGTATCGTAAAGCTCCTGCGCCGAGACCTTCTCCCGTTCAAGTCCGAGCCTTTTATCAAGCGGCGTCGTATAATATCCCGCCGAAAAATTGATCAGCAGCATCGCGTATACGATCGCGGCGACGCCGACCAGATTGAACGAATAGCGGAACGTCCCCGTCCACGAATCCGAATTGCCCTTCCCCGCGAGATATATAAGCGACACGATCAGAAGCGGCGAGAGAAGTATCATCGACTCCGCGATCGAGAACGGGAAAAGGTTAGTCAGATATGCGAGCGCCGCTCGCGGGAAAGTCGCTATCCTGCTCTGCCAGAAATCGGCGAACGCAGCCGACTGTGACGCGGCGAGCCTGACGAGTAGTCCCGCGGCGAGGATCGCCGCGGACGTTATGAAAAACGGGGAGAATATCTTCTTTAACTTAATTTTCATAAACCGAACAATGATGTGAATCCCTCCGGCAGCGGCGCGTCAAGCGTCAGCCTGCGCCCGTCGGACGGGTGATCTATGGTCAGAGTCTTCGCGTGCAGCCCGAGCCTGCCGAGCCCGGCGTCGAAGCCGTCGCCGTACAGGCCGTCGCCGACTATCGGTATGCCGAGATACGCCATGTGGACGCGGAGCTGGTGGGTCCTGCCGGTGCGCGGGATCAGCTTCATCAGAGACAGACGCTGTCCGTTGTATACGGTTTGCCCGGCAAGCTCGTATTCCGTCACGCATTCCCTGCCCTCGCCGTCGTCGCAGACGGAGCGGATGATTATGCTCTCCGTCTCTCTGCGGATGTTTTTGACGAGCACGCCGGAATCCTTCTCCGGGACGCCGTGGCATACGGCGTAATACACCTTTTCCGGGTGCGCGCGGAAGAACTGATCGGCAAGGCAGTACGCCGCCATGCGCGTCCGGGCTACAAGGACGACGCCGGACGTAGGGTTGTCGAGCCGGTTCACGGCGCGGAAAACGAAATTGCGGTCGCGGTATCTGTACGCCAAAGCGTTAGATAACGTATCGTAATGGTGGTTGTGCGAGGTGTGCGTCGGCATGCCGGACGGCTTGTCCACGGCGACGATATCGTCGTCCTCGTAGATGATGCGGACCGGGATGTCGACCGGCTCGACGTCCGTGCGCTCCTCCTCTTTGAAGCTGAGACGGAGCACGTCGCCCGCGCGGCAGACATAGCGAACGGTCTTCTGCCGGCCGTTCACAGTAATGCCGTTTTCGGTGCTTTTCAGTTCCGTCAAAATACCGCCCGACATCGCGGGGACGGTGCGCAGGAAATCACGCAGCAGCCTTCCCTCGTATTCGGGCGGGATTATGAATTCCATCAGCCTATGACGCGTGTCCAGCAGAATTCATCCGGCAGATTGCCCCACTGGATACCGGTGAGCGTGTCGTAAAGCATCTGCGAGATCGGTCCTATCTCGCCGTTGTTTATGACGGCTTTCTTGTTCTCGTCGTCGAGGCTGCCTATCGGGGAGATGACCGCCGCCGTACCGGTACCGAACGCCTCCTTAAGCTCGCCTTTGTCGTACGCTTCGTAGAGCTCGTCGACCGAGATCTTCCTCTCGGATACTTTATAGCCTTTGCTCTTGAGCAGCTCGATACACGACGCTCTCGTCACGCCGGGAAGGATGCTGCCGTCGGCAAGAGACGGCGTCACGACCTCGTCACCTATGACGAAGAACACGTTCATCGCGCCGACCTCGTCGATGTATTTTCTGTATATGCCGTCGAGCCACAGCACCTGCGAATATCCGAGCTTCGCCGCTTTCTCCTGGCCTTTGAGCGAGGACGCGTAGTTGCCGCCGACCTTCGCGAAGCCCGTGCCGCCCTTGACGGCGCGTACGTAATCGCGTTCGATGAATATCTTGACCGGGTTGATGCCCTCCGCGTAATACGCCGCGACCGGTGACAGGATTATGCAGAACAGGTACGAATGCGACGGATGCACGCCGAGGTGCGGATCCGTGGCGATGATGAACGGACGGATATAAAGCGACGTACCGACCTTCGTCGGGATCCAGTCGCGGTCGAACAGAACGACCTCCGTGATAGCCTGCAGAACGTCCTCGTTCGGGATCTGCGGTATGCAGAGACGCTCGTTCGTGTTATGCATGCGCTCGATATTCTTGTCCGGGCGGAACAGTTGTATTCTGCCGTCGGACGTCATATACGCCTTCAGCCCCTCGAACATCTCCTGAGCGTAGTGGAACACCATGCAGGACGGCTCGAGCTCGAACGGCGCGTACGGGACGATCCTCGCGTCGTGCCAGCCCTGTCCCTCGTCGTAGTTCATAAGGAACATGTGGTCGGTGAAATATCTTCCGAAACCGAGATTGTCGTAATCCGGCTTTGTCTTCGGAGTTTTGGTTCTCTCTTTTCTTATATTCAGCATTTCGGTTCTCCTTTCGTCCGCGTGTTATGATATTATAGCACATAAATACGGAAAATGCAAGTACAAAATTTGACACTTGCAAAGATTTATTTGATTCTTTTTATTTCGCCGCGCCCGCCGACTCCTTAACTCGCCGCAGGCGAGTTTCACTTGCCCGCAGGGCAAATTACACTTGACGTCAGTCAAATTTCACGTTCCGCCCTCAGGCGGAACATTTCACTCCGCGTAAGCGGTTGTAGGGGTCGGCACTCTCGACGACACGGTGCCTAAAGGCCTCACCGAACAAACGGTAAAGAATAAAAGGTAAGCGCGCGGGTGGTGGGGGGGACGCCCGCGCGCGCGGCTTACGCCGCAGGAAGAC
>JAFZRM010000080.1 GCA_017619885.1 Clostridia bacterium
GAAATTCATAGTGCCGGAATCCCCAGACTCCGATGTTACCGATGTTCAGATTCATTTTTTTGACCTCCGTTTTTCATTTTTTGTTTGTCTTGCTTGGAATTGAAATTCGGATAGTCGAAATAAACGACAAATCCGAACCCTACGCCAACCGGCTTAGGGTTCGGATTTGTACTGTTTGGTGCGGGTAGCAGGGGTCGAACCTGTACGGGTATTCCCATTGGAACCTAAATCCAACGCGTCTGCCAGTTCCGCCATACCCGCGTCGGGTCTTATTCTACCACAAAAATATGAACAAATAAAGGTCAGTCAACGCGGAACTGCGCGTTGTAAAGTCCGGCGTAGATCCCGCTTTTTTCAAGCAGTTCTTTGTGCGTTCCGCGTTCCTTTATGCCCGTGTCGTCCATCACGATTATCTCGTCGGCGTTCCTTATCGTCGTGAGTCTGTGCGCGACTATCAGCGTCGTCCTGCCGGACGCGAGCTTTGACAGCGCCTCCTGTATCTGCATCTCCGTGGCGTTGTCGAGCGCGGACGTCGCCTCGTCGAGTATCAGCAGCGGCGGATCCTTCAAAAACACGCGCGCGATCGAGATCCTCTGTTTCTGTCCGCCGGACAGCTTCACTCCGCGCTCGCCGACGAACGTATCGTATCCGTCTGGCAGGGACGTGACGAATTCGTCGATGTTTGCGCGCTTCGCCGCCTCTATCACCTCTTCGCGCGTCGCGTCGGGTCTGCCGTAGAGGATATTTTCATACACCGTGCCGGTGAACAGGAACACGTCCTGTGAGACTATCCCTATGCTGCTTCGCAGTGAGCTGCGCGTCAGCTTCCTTATATTCTTGCCGTCGACCTTGATGCTGCCCTCCTTTATTTCGTAGAAACGCGGGATCAGGTTGCACACCGTCGTTTTGCCGCCGCCGGACGGGCCGACGAACGCGACGGTCTTCCCCGCCGGGATATGCAGGCTCACGCCGTGAAGCACGTTCTGACCGTTGCCGTAATCGAAGCTGACGTTGTCGAACACCACGTCGCCTTTCACATCGGTCAGCTCCTCCGCGTCGTCCGCGTCCTCCTCGGGCTGCGTGTCGAGTATCTGCGTGAATCTCTCGAATCCAGTCATACCGGACTGCAGCTGTTCGATGAACGCCACGAGCGATTTTATCGGCGAAATGAAGACGTTTGCGAACAGCATGAACAGCGCGAATTCACCGGGCGTGATATAGCCTCTGATCGCGCAGTAGCCCGACGAAACGATCGCTATCACGTTGAGCAGGTCTACTATGTAATCGCTACCCGACGAGAATTCCGCCATCGCCTTATACGATTTACGTCTCGCCTCGACGAATTTGCCGTTGTTTTCTCTGAAATGCCCGAGTTCGTAACCGGAATTGTCGAACGCTTTTGACACGCGTATGCCGGAGATGCTGTTTTCGAGCGTTGCGTTGACCTCGCCTATCTGCTCTCTCATCTCCGAGAAAGCCCGCGCCATCTTTATGCGTTTCCACATCGCGAACGCGATCAGCACCGGCATCGACGCGAAGATGATCAGCGTCAGCACGACGTTAACGCGCGCCATCATAACGAAAGAGCCGATCAGCAGGATGCCGGATATAAACAGGTTTTCCGGGCCGTGGTGAGCGAGTTCTGATACGTCCATCAGATCGTTTATGATGCGCGACATGATCGTGCCGGTCTTGTGATCGTCGAAGTATGAGAACGGGAGTTTCTGCATATGCTCGAAGACCTCGTTCCTCATCTGATACTGCATCTTCACGCCTACCATGTGGCCGTAATACTGCACCAGATACGCCGCGAACATCTTGACCGTATAAATCGCGACGAGCGCGCCGAGCCAGATGAAAATCATCCTTATGTTTTTATCCGGTATATAGTCGTCGATTATGTTCCGCGACACTATCGGCAAAAACAGGTTGCAGACCGCGACGATCAGCGAGCAGAACATATCGAACGCAAACATCGCCGCGTTCGGCTTATAATACTTTACAAATCTTTTTATCATTTCCATTCACTCAAACGCCCCACTCTGTGCGAGTGGGGCGTTTCTTGATTGTATTACTTATCAGACGTTGCCCTGACGGTCCGCGAGGATCTTCATGATCTGAGCGAATTCGTCGTCGGATATGCCGTTATCGTCTTCCTCGGGCTTGTCCTCTTTCACGGGAACGACGGGTTCCACGGCCGGCGCCGACGCAACGACGGCGGGCTTGGGCTGCACGGGAGCGGCGGGCTGAGGCTGAGTCGGTTTCTTGATCTGCTGTGCGGGTTTTACGGGCTGACCTTTGATGGAGCCTTCGAATCCGGTCGCGATGACGATTATCTTCATCTCGTCCTCGAGATCGTTGTCGAAATTCGCGCCCCAGATAACGTTCGCGTCGGCGTGAGTCTCGTTGGAGATGAGCGTGGACGCGGTGACGACGTCGTCCAGTCCGATATCGGGCGATGCGGTGACGTTGATGATTATGCCGCGCGCGCCGGTGATCGTGGTCTCGAGCAGCGGGCTCGATATAGCGGCTCTTGCCGCCATTTCCGCTTTGTCCTTGCCTTTCGCGGCGCCTACGCCCATGTGAGCGAAGCCGGCGTCCTTCATGATCGCGCTGATGTCGGCGAAGTCGAGGTTGATTATACCGGTGCCGTTCACGAGCTCGACGATGCTGGATACGCCGCGGCGGAGCACGTCGTCGGCGATCTCGAACGCGTTGGCGAGCGTGATCCTCGTATCGGATACCTGTTTCAGTCTTTCATTCGGGATTATGATAAGCGAGTCGACGGATTCGGCGAGCTTGGCTATACCGGCCTCGGCCTGATCCATTCTTCTCCTGCCCTCGAAAGCGAACGGCTTGGAGACGATACCGACGGTAAGTATGCCCATATCCTTGGCTATTTTCGCAATGATGGGAGCCGCGCCGGTGCCGGTGCCGCCGCCCATACCCGCGGTCACGAATATCATATCCGCGCCTTCTATCGCCGCGGTAAGCTCTTCTATGTTCTCCTCGGCGGCTCTCGCGCCTATTTCGGGATTGGCGCCCGCGCCGTGGCCTTTAGTGAGTTTTTCGCCTATCGGGATCTTCGTCTGCGCGGAAGAGTTGAGCAGTACGACTTTATCGGTATTGACTGCTATGAACTCAACGCCCACGATATTTGAGGCGATCATTCTGTTGACGGCGTTATTGCCCGCGCCGCCTACACCTATGACTTTGATTTTGACGAGATTATCGAGCGTGGTATCGAGATCGTATGGCATTTTATTTCCTCCTGAATACGGTAATTATATCTCATTTTGAATTTCGACAATTCAACACATATATAATAATACACGTTTTTCTTTTTTGCAATAGGTTTTTTGCAAATTTTCTTGAATTTTACTTTTTTTTAACTTAATCTGCGATTTCGGTGTGTCTGAAAGAGCTTTTTTCGATATCCGACGCATCAATTATACCTTTTTCGTCCGCGGAAAGCGTCGAAATAACGGCCTCGGCGAGTTCAAGTTTCGTTTTTGCGTCCTGCGCGTCGCCGATGACGATGATAAAGCGGTCGTCGTAGCGCAGTTTTACGTTGAATTTTTCGCTCATGTCGACGCAGGTGATGTGCGGGCTGATCTCATGCTCCTCGATCGTATCGAGCAGTTTGACCAGATAATTATAATGCGTGCCGGTCTTAAACGTGATTATCTGCCCTGTAACAGCTTTGACTATGTCGCAGCTGATCAGCTCGGTGCATCCTGACGGGATGTTGTTCGTCTGTTCGATTATTTTCAGCTCGTCCGTTATGACGTAGACGTCGCCGCCCATCCGCATATAATATTTGCCGACGCCGTCGGTGACGGTGATGATGAGCTTGTCCGGCAGTTCTTTTTCGATCGTTATCTGATCGAGCGAGGGATAAGCCGACCTCATTCGCGATTCGAGCGTCGATTTTCCGGTCAGTATCAGGTTGGAGTACGAAGACAGTTTAAGACTGCTCTTCAGCTCCTCCTCGGTGAACCTCGACGAGCCGGTGACCGTCACGTCGGATATCCGGAAAAACACGAACAGGGCGACGGCGATAAGGGCGACGACGGTAAACGCGATCATACAAAACGCTATCGTGCGTTTTCTCGCCGTTTTTCTCGCGCGCGTCTCGCGGTAGCTCTGCATCATCAGCGCGCTTCGCGTCTGCTCCGATACGGTGAGCTCGTCCTCTTCCTCGGTATCCTCGCGGCGGATTATCTTTCCGTCCTCGAAATCGAAGCCCGGACCTTTTCCTCCGTTCATTTCTTTTCTCCCGCTATTTTCATAAGTTCCGCATAGATCCGTTCGTCCGCGTCGGGCACGGCGAACGCTTTCACGTTTTCACAAAGTTTGCGGCGCTTCTCGCCGTCGCCGAGCAGCGTATTTATCGCTTCGTTCATTGTCTCGGCGTTGAAATCGGCGTCGCGTACCAGAAGCGCCGCGTCTTTGTCGGCGAGCGCTTTTGCGTTTTTGTACTGCTGATCGTCCGTGACGTTCGGCGAGGGCACGAAGACCGCCGCGCGTCCCGCCTCGGCGATTTCGGACGTCGTCATAGCGCCGGAACGGCAGATGATGACGTCGGCCGCCGCCTGACGCAGGGGCATATCGTATATGTAGTCGAGCAGCTCGACGTTCTCGGCTTCTGCCGCCGCGCCGTACTTCTCTTTGACTTCTTCGTAATTGGCTACCCCCGCGGCGTGGCTCAGACGCACGTTTTTGTGCGACGGCAGATACCTGTTCGCGTATTCCGCCGCGGCGTTGTTTATCGTATCGGCGCCGAGCGAGCCGCCGTAGACGAGCACGCTGAAAGTCGACGCGTCCATCCCGAGCCGCGCTTTCGCCTCGGAGCACGACGTTACGTCAGCCGATCTGCCGCCGGGATTGCCGACGCGGATTATCTTGTGTCTGTATTTCGGTTTTATGTACCCGGACGCCTCCTCGAAGTTCGTGAATATCACGTCGACGTACGGAGAAAGCATCCTGACGGCGAGTCCTGGCACGGCGTTCGATTCGTGGACCGCCGTGGGGATATGAAGCGACGCTGCGGCGCGGCAAAGCGGGTAGCATACGTATCCGCCGGTGCCGACGACGAGGTCGGGATTGTATTTTTTCAGCAGTTTTTTCGCGCGGAAAACGCTCGTCAGAGTCAGATACGCCGTCTTTATGTTAGACAGCGAAAGGCTTCTTTTCAGCCCCTGGATTTCGATGTGCTCGAGCGGATATCCCGCGCGCGGGACGAGCCTGTTCTCCATGCCCTTCGACGTTCCGACGAACGTTATGTCGGCGGACGGGTCGTGATCCTTGATATTGTCTGCTATGGCGATGGCGGGATTTATATGTCCCCCGGTACCGCCCCCGGTCATCATTACTTTCATATCCTATATCTTCTTTTCTCTTGAGAATTTTGATATGCCGAGCAGTATGCCGCATTCTACGAGCAGTATCACGAGCGCGGTTCCGCCGTAGCTGATGAACGGCATCGATATACCCGTCGGCGGGAAAAGTCCGGTAACGACGAATATATTGAGCAGCGCCTGAAGCCCCACTTTACAGGTTATGCCAGCGGCAAGAAGTCTTGAAAAACAGTCCGGCGCTTTGAACGCGATGACGAAGCCGCGCCAGACGAAAAGCCCGAAAAGGATCATGAGCCCGATCGCGCCGATGAAGCCGAATTCCTCGCAGACAATCGCGAAAATGAAGTCGTTCTGCGGCTCGGGCAGGTAGAGATGCTTAAGCGTTGAATTGGTGAAGCCGACGCCGAACAGACCGCCGGAGCCGATCGCGTTGAAGCCCTGGATGACCTGCCAGCCGTCGTTCAACGGATCGGAATACGGGTTGAGCCAGACGCTCAGTCTGTCGCTCGTGTAGTCGGTGAATATCGCTATAAAGGCCGCCGCGGCGCCGCCCGC
>JAFZRM010000004.1 GCA_017619885.1 Clostridia bacterium
CTGAACGGCGACGGCAAGCTCACCGCCGCGGACGTCAGGGAGATGCTGCTTGCGTCCGGCGGCGAACAGGCGATTCCCGAGGCGAAAAAACAGCTTCGCGCGCTGCTCGGTTCCTCCGAAAACGCTTCGCCGACGCTCGCGAACGCCGGCGTCGGGCTTTACGACCGCGTGATCACGGCGAACGGCAGGGGATATACCGCCGCGGAATTCAGCTATTTTTATAATTCGATTTTCTTCAACACTTATCAGCAGGCGTATTATTACGATTATTCCTACGGCGAAGGCTACGGCAAGCTCATGACGGGCTTTGATTATACGCTCTCGCCCGAGGAGCAGTATACCCAGGACGACGACGGCAACAAGATCACCTTCGCGGAGGCTTTCCGGCAGATGGCTGTTTCCGCGATCGAGCAGTACGCCTATTTCTGCAGTCTCGCCGAGCAGGCGGGCAAAACGCTTGATGAGGAAGATGAGTCTTATCTTACGGAGAGCATCGCCTCCGCCGAGGAATCGGCGCTGAATTACGATATGACGCTCGATCAGTATATTGAGGCGCAGTTCGGCGAAGGCGTCAACGCGTTTATTCTGACAAAGATCATGCGTGATCAGCTTCTCGCGCAGAAATACGAGGATTCCGTAACCGAAGATACGAAAAACGGGATCACCGACGAGCAGATCGAAGCGTATTACAACGAAAATAAAAACAGCTTCAATACGGTTTCGGGCAGACTGTTCCGTCTGACCGTCACTTATAACGACGACGGTACGACCGACGCCGAGGCGCAGCAGAAGGTCGCGGACGATTTTATCGCCGGCATCAAGACCGAAGAGGACTTTATCTCCGGCGCGGCTCAGCTCGATCCCGACACGTTCTCGTCGGAGGACAGCACGAAGATCTCCGGCATCGATTACGACACGTTTGATCAGTATATCAGCTCGGACGCCGCGGAATGGTGCTTTGACGCGGCAAGAAAAACGGGGGATATCGCTTCCTTTGCCACTACGCAGTATATTTATGTGGTCTATCTTACCGGGCTTGCCGGCAGAAACGAGGATCGGCTGCCCTCCGTGCGGCATCTGCTCGTGACCTATGAGGAGGATTATAATCCCGAGGACGGCGCAACGGCGCCCGCGGAATCGGATTACCGCTCAAAGGAAGAGGCTCGGAAGCTTGCCGAGCAGTATCTTGCCGAGTTCAACAAGAGCGACAAGACCGAGGCGAGCTTCGCCGCGCTTGCCGACGAGCACAGCGACGACACCGCGTCCACGACCGCCGGCGGCGGCGAGGGCGGTCTTTACGCCGACGTCGAAAAGGGACAGTTCGTGCAGCAGTTCGAGGAATGGGCTTACGATGAAAGCCGCAAGGCGGGCGACACGGGCATTATTGAGACGCAGTTCGGTTATCACGTCATGTATTTCGTCGGTCTTGCCGACGAGCCTGCATGGAAAACGGAGATCCGCGATACGCTCGGTCAGGAAAAGGCCGAGGAAAAATTGGAGGAAATGAATAAACAGTTCGCCGGCAGCGCCGTATTCGAGGCCGGATCGCTCGACGCGGTCTGCAGCTACACGCTCGACGTGATTTTATCCGCGATGATGTAAAAAATAAGCCGGCAGACTGCCGAGAGAGCGAGCAAAAATCCGTGTTTTCAGTCCGAAGCTGTACAAAGGTACCGCGAGTGGCTGAAAACACGGATAATTTGCAGCTGTTTGAGCTTTCCTTCCGTTATTCCTGATTCTATCGTTTCAGATTATTGACGATTTTGTTGATTTTTCTATTGAATAATAACACTGCAAATGGGTTTGCCGCTTTATCGACAGTCTGAAACAACCTTCGGCCGCGAAGGTTGTTTTTTTACCCTGAAACGCGCGCGCGTTCTGCGGCGTTTCCGTTTGATTTGATTTTGATTTTTATCGTCATTCCAGCTTCTGAAGCGCTTCGAGCATTTCTCGGTAGTACCCGAAGAACGCTTTCGGATCCTCGCCGATGCCTACCCAGGACATATGGTGCTTATCCTCCACCGGCATATTATACCACACGCCGGGCCGGAATTCCGATACGCCCGTTCCGTCCGCGGCGGGCGCGGAAACGGGCGAAGAGTGACCGCGGACGTTCACGATACCGTCCGAAGGCAGCCACGAATCGTCAAACCCGTATTCCTTCAGGCGTTCCGGGCGGTATCTGCCGATGATCGTGCTCCACACCTTCAGAATTTTTCTCATATCCCGGTTCGGCACCTGACGACCCTTTCCGTCGTCGTGCGTGCGGCAGGCGCGCCGTGCGAAATAATAGACTTCGGGATCGGTATCGATGTGAGAATTGATCTCATGCGCCGTGGCAAGCTGCATTTCGAAGCCCACGTTGTCGAGCCGGTGCGCGTTGTATTCGCGAATGCCGCGCAGCGCCTTCGTCGGCGGGATCAGCCGGTCTCTGAGCGGTTTCCCCGGCGCGGAGGTCACGTCCCACGGATCGAGATACATATCGTAAAGCTTCATCAGTGGCGACCAGCCGATCAGCGCGGATACGCCGAATACGGCGGAAACCACGGTTTTCATGCCTTTTTCGCCCAGAGAATCGGCAAAGGTCGTGCCGTTGATCACGCCGGAAACAGTCGTTACCGACCGGATCTTTTCTTTTTTATTCTCCCGGAACAGATCGGAGAGCTCGTCTTCGGGCGTGCCTTCCCGCTCTTCGCGGCTGCCGTGCAGAATCAGCTCAGAGAATACAAGCGCGTTCATCCCGCCGAAGGAATGGGCGATCAGGTCGATCTTCTCATGAGCGCCCGGGGTCCCCCAATCCTTCAGAACGCCCGGATAGGCCCTGCCGAAGCGGGCGTGGCCGAATGTCTCACTGTGCACTTTTCCGTAATCCACGCGTCCGCCTTTGAGGTAAGCCCAAAGCTCGCAGGAGCGGTCCCACGCGCCCGTGACCGGGCCGAGAGACGGGGCGAAAACCTCAAACCGGCAGCGCCGCAGGTAGCCGAGAAGATCCCGTTCTCTGCCGCCGAAGCCCCAGTAATGATAATTCTTTTCCAGTCCGTCGCCCTCGCCCCAGCCGAACAGGCCGTGAATAAAAACGGCGGGGCGGCGGTGTAAACAATTCGTATTCATACTCAATACTCAATTAACAGCCCAAGGCCGAATTCATCGTGGTTTGCGGTGAAACACTCGACGTATTCCTCATCGCTCCTGTAAAAAACAACCTCTGTCCCGTCGTCATCCGCGCTGACGTATAAATACATGCGGTTTGCCTCGTCGCCGTTTTTCCAAACTTCGACCGGGATCGGATCGGTTTTATCCGGCGCGGAGATCGCCGTATTTTCGGACTCTTTCTACCGGCGGAAAACGGATTTTACCTTCGTCGCCGAATCTTTTCTGCGGAGCGCCGCTGTGGCGGGGCTGGCCGCTGCGGCGCTCCCCGCGTCGTTGTATTTTTGCGTCGGATCCACACGGCTCGCCGCGCGCAGCGCACGTCGCGCGTCCGCGGCGTTGACCTTGCCGTTGTGATCGAGATCCGCAAGCTTCAGAGCGAACGCGTCCGTCAGCAGCTCGACCTTTGCGGCATGGCGCAGGATCCTTCGCGCGTCGCCCGCCTTGATCTTGCCGTCGAGATCCACATCCCCGTAATAATACGTTTTATCGTCCGGCAGTTCTGTTGTCGGCTCGGTCGTCGTCGGTTCCTCGGTCGTCGGTTCTGCCGTTGTCGGCTCCGCGGTGGTCGGCTCTGCGGTGGTCGGCTCTGCGGTGGTCGGCTCTGCGGTGGTCGGCTCTGCGGTGGTC
>JAFZRM010000081.1 GCA_017619885.1 Clostridia bacterium
CACCTGTACCGCGCGCTTTACATAGCGGACGAGATCGGTCTGCGCTGCGCCGGCGCGTCGGCGGACCCGAGGCGCTACGCCGGTCAGATCATACGCGACGTCCGCGAGTATCTCGCGCGCGTCAAGGACGCCTGCTTCGTACTGTTCGGCGTCGGCTCGAAATACGGCGGTGACACCGTTCCGATATCGGGAAACGGCGATATTACGAACGACCGCGGCGATAATACGGCGAAAAATCGTCAATATGACGCATATTTTTGAAAAAACTGCTTGACATTTGGCGATTTTGCAGTTATAATAAAGAAAAAGCTTATACACCGCTTTTAAGAAAAGGAGAATTACCATGGGAAAATTCGTAATCAAGAAGACCAAGAACAACGGCTTCAAGTTCGACCTTAAGGCCGGCAACGGCGAGACCGTCGCAACGTCCGAGATCTACAAGACCCTTGCTTCCTGCAAGAACGGCATCGAGTCCGTCAGAAAGAACTCCGTCAAAGCCGGCGTCGAGGATCTGACCGTAGAGGGATTTGAACCCGTAAAGCATCCGAAGTTCCAGATCTACGCCGACAAGGCCGGTGAATTCCGTTTCAGACTGAAAGCCACCAACGGCGAGATCATCGCGGTATCCGAAGGCTACAAAGCCATAGCGTCCTGCAAGAACGGCATCGAGTCCGTCAAGAAGAACGCTCCGGAAGCCGAGATCAAGATGGAAGAGGCTTAAGCCCCGGAAACAGTGCGGAGACCGCGTGTCTCCGCATTTTTCTTTGTTTTGCGGTATTTGTCTTGACACAGGCGGCGATTTGTGATATTATATATCGTAACAAATAAAGGAAGGCTTCCGCTTATGAAAAAAACACGGTTGATATCTTTGATGCTCTGCGCGCTGCTGATCCTGACGGCGGTCCCCGCCGCGATGCGCGCGAACGCCGCGACGGGCGCCCCGAAGCTGTCCGGTGAAAATTCCCGGTCGGTAAAGGAGCTTTATCCCGGAGTCGTGCTCACGTCGGTGACGACGCCGAGCAGTTCAGTTTACGGCAATCAGGGCATAAACATAGTACAGTTCGACCTCGCTCAGCGCGATCTGTACCTCGATACGTTTTACTATAACGACCAGGTACTTGTGAACTACTCGTCGTCAACGGTTTACAACGACGTTCTCAAGTACAACGAAAGATACCCCGACAGGACGGCGATAGCCGCCGTCAACGGCGATATGTGGATGGTCTCGTACAGCCAGGCGAGGATCGAGGGCAAGGAGCACACGAACGCCGCGATGGGCGGCTACACAGACGACGTCGTAAAGAAAGAGATGACCGTCTCGCGTTCGTACAACGTCGTCGACGGAGAGATCTACACCTCCGGCACGATACCGCAGGAGACGCCTTACGCCGGGCCTTCTTGGTCGTTCGGCATCACCGACGACTTCGTGCCCGTGCTCGGTCAGCCGACCGTCAGCATCACGGCGGACGACAAGACGAACGGCACTTCCGTCAAGATCGACGGCATCAACCGTCTGCCGGCGAACAACGCGATCGTCATGTACACCGACAGGCTCATGTCGACGCTCACCGGCTTCGCGCTCGACGAATGCTACGAGATACTCGTTGAATTCGACGAAGACTACACCCCGGCGCACGGCATGGACGTGACCGGCACGGTCAAGGCGGTATACGGCCCCGAGGATTCGGCGAACCCCGGCAAGATCAACGAAAAACAGATGGTCATAACCTCGAGGGGCAACAAGGTCTCCTCGCTCAGACAGTTCGCCGTAGGCGACAGCATAAACATTAAAATATCCGTCGGCGACGTCCAGGGCAACGCGGAAAAATGGCAGAGAGTGCAGACCGCGATCGGCGGCAACATCGTCTACGTACAGGACGGCGTGCTTACCGGCAACGGACTCGAGTCCGGTTATCCGACGACGCTTCTCGGCTACGACAACGACGGCAAGATCATAATGCTCGCGATGAACGGCAGAGGCTACGGCGGCGTAGGCGGCAGCGGTGCGAGGCTCGCACAGCTCTGCAAGGACCTCAACCTCTACAGCGCATTCATCCTCGACGGCGGCGGCTCTATGACGATGACCGTCAGCGACGGCGCGGGATATAAGAACGTAAGCCACGCCGTCGACAGCAAGGGCACCGTGTACCGCACGGTAAACAACGCGCTCATCCTCTCCTACGGTCCCGAAAGGTGCGCGCAGGGCGAGATAGAGATCGACGTGCCGATACGCGTAACCGATCCTCTCAACATCACGTTCCCGACGGAAAAGCACGTCAAGGCAGTCATCGGCGCCGGCAACCAGGCGATCTCCGGCTGGGAGGATGAAAACCTCGTTCTCACCGTCGACAACGTCGACACCAGACCCGGCATGGCGGACCCGTACGTGCCGCTAAGCTATCAGAACATAGAAAAGACGGCGAGCGCGAACGACTACAAATTCATCACTTTGGTATACAAGATCCCCGAAACGAACTCGCAGAAGCAGTACTCGTCCGAGCTGTTCTGCCAGTGCGAGGGCAGAGGCGCCGAGGGCGGACAGAGCGTCACCGGTTCCGTCAAGCGGACCGGCAAATACGAATACATGACGGTAAGCCCCGCGAAGCTGTCCAAATGGAAGAATACGATAACCGGTCTGCGCATAGACTTCTTCTTCGGGAATATGAGCAACGGTGACAAGATATACATCCATAACATAATGCTCCACAAGACGAAGGACGAGGCGACGGCGGACGCCGCCCGGATCGTCGCGGAGCTAAACGGCGAGACGATCGAGGAAACGACCGCGCCGGTGACGACCGAACCGGTCACTACCGCGCCTTCCACGACCGAGCCGGTGACCACGGCGCCCGCGACTTCTGCGCCGGCTACGACAGAGCCGGTCACGACCGTAACCGAGCTTCCGGTGACGACGTCTCCGGAAGAGTCCGAGACCGCGGCCGACACGGCGACCGCGATTGAGACCGAGACCGAACCCGAGACCGAGCCCGCGACGGAACCCGATACCGAACCCGGCACGGACAGCCAGATACCGATAGACGACGATACTGGCGAGGTCGGGACGGTGCCCGGGACCGACGCGGATCCCGCGACCGATCCCGCGACGGAGCCCGATACCGAGCCTGACACCGAGCCCGACGCGACGACGGGCGAGACGACGAAGCCGTCCGGCAAGAGCGGCGGCGTCAACGTGACCGCGATCATAATCACGGTCGCCGCGGCAGCGGTGATCGGCGCCGGCGCCGGACTTCTGATCAGCCGCAGAAAAGCCAAGACCAAAGAATGAAAAGATTCGCATTGAGACTGCTCTGCTCTCTGCTCGCTCTGCTGCTGTGCTCCTGCACGGCAAGGCAGACCTCGGCGGACACGGATGACACGACCGCCGAAGCCGTGACCGACGGGGTGACGCAGACTTCACCGGAGCAGACCGCCGAGCCGGAAACTGAGCCGGCGACTGTGACCGAGGCGGAAACAGAGCCGCCGGAAGACGAGGTAAAATACGTGAATCACGCCGATATGAAGGCCATGTGGATCTCGCAGTTCGATATGGCGAACGTTTACGTCAAAAACGGTAAACAGCGCAGCGAGGCGGAATTTACAAAATTACTGAAAAGAATGCTTGACAACGTCGCAAGCAATCACTATAATACAATTATATTTCAGGTAAGACCGTACGCGGACAGCATGTACCCGTCGGACGTCTGCCCGCCGTGCTACATAGCGTCGGGCAACTACGGTACCGAGCTTGAATACGACCCGTTTGCGATACTGATAAAGGAGGCGCACGAACGCGGTTTCTCCGTGCAGGCGTGGATCAACCCGATGCGTGCGATGCTCGTCAAGGAGATAAAGCTCGTCTCCGACAAATACACGATAAGACAGTGGTACGATGATACAAATCTTCGCAGTCTGTATCTGCCGATCGTCAGCGACCGGGTGTATCTCAATATCGGCGAGCCCGAGGTACGCGACCTGATCGTCAGAGGCGCCGAGGAGCTTCTTCAGCGCTACGACGTGGACGGCCTGCACATGGACGACTACTTCTACCCGACGACGGACACGTCCTTTGACGCGAAGACGTTCTCGAACTTCAGGGACGGCGGCGGCAAGGGAGATCTTGCGAAGTTCCGCCGCGAAAGCCTGTCCGCGCTCGTTCACTCGCTGTACGAGGCGGTTAAGGCTTCGGGCGAGGGCAGGATATTCGGCATCAGCCCCGCCGGCAACATGCAGACGGTGATCAACAGCCACTACGCCGACGTCAAGACGTGGTGCCGCGCCGACGGATATCTCGATTACATCTGCCCGCAGGTCTATTTCGGATTCGAGCACGCCATCGTGCCGTTCGACCAGACGTGCGAGAAATGGCAGAGCATACTCAAAAACGACAACGTCAGCCTGATAATCGGCATGTCGCTCGGCAAAGCCAAATCCGGCGTCGACAACTACGCCGGCAAGGGCAAGAACGAATGGTCGGAGCACAAGGACATACTGCTCCGCTGCCTGCAGTTCACGCAGACGCTTGAAAAATGCCGCGGCGTCGCTTACTTCTGCTATCAGTACTTCTACGATCCCGTGGGAGGCGCGGAGGAAAGGGCAACCAAAGCGGAGCGGGACAACTTCGTCCCGTATCTGGAAACGATATCATGGCGGTAACGCCGGAGAATATGAAAGGAAAACAAAATGAAGACTTTATTCAAAGCACTGAGTCTGATACTCGTCATCGTTCTGGCGATATCCGCATTTGCGGCGTGCAATGACAGCAAGCCGGAAACAACCGAAAAGACGGACGACGCCGTCACGACCGCCGCCGGCACCGAAAAGCCCGACGACACGACCGCGGCCGCGACCGACACGGACGAACAGACCGAAGAACAGACCGTGACCGAAGAGGTCACCACCGAAGAGGTCGAGCAGAATCCCGACATCACCGACCTCGTAGTCAAAGGCAGCACCGTCGAGATCAGCACCCGTGAAGAGCTGTTCGCGTTCGCGGAGCATATGATCAACGAAGACGAGGATTACGATTTCTCCGACTTCACCATCAAACTGATGGCCGATATCGACCTTGATCCGACGCTCGAAGGCGGCAAGAACTGGACGCCCATGCTCGCGGCCTCCACGCTGATGGACGCGATCTTCGACGACCAGGGCCACACGATCAACGGCATGACGATCGAACCCGAAGACCTTAAAGTCAACGGCAGCAACGGCGCCGTCTACGGCACCGGCTTCTTCGGAATAGTCAACGTCGGCTTCACGATCAAGAACGTCAACTTCACAAACTCCCAGATGTCCGCCAACCAGAAGCACTGCGGCGGCGTCGTAGGTTCCGTAGAAAGCAACAACGGCTATCTCGAGCTCGACAACGTTGTAGTATCCAACCTCGTCCTCAACGGCGGTATAGGCGTTGAAGACGACACGACCGGCATAAGCTTCCGCGTCGGCGGCCTTGTAGGCGCCAACATCGAAGGCGGAGAAGTCTACGTCCACAACTGCACCGTGCAGAACACCCAGCTGTTCGGCTTCCACAACATCTCCGGTCTTGTAGGCTGCAGCAACGAGCTGAAATACACGATCGAGAACAACACCGTGAAGAACGTCCAGCTCAACTACTCCGCTTCCTACGCCAAAGGATACAGAGAGCCCGTGTATTCCAGATACTTCGCCGACCCCTTCTACTGCGTCAACGACTACTGGGGCGAATATCACACCGATTACGACCTCAACGAGACCGGCAACAAGTATGAGGATATAGACTCCTACGATATCAGAAACGATATCCATTACGCCAACGAAGACGGCAAGAACGCTGACTGCACTCCGAACGAGGACGGCAACTTCCCGGTCGTCAAGAACAGCAAGATCAGGCCCAGAGACGAAAGAGGTTATTGATCCCGGCTCAGGCGGATATAAGGACCGCGGGCGGCGCCCGCGGTCCTTTTCCGTTTTTGCGGCTTTTTTCGGCGCCGATATTGACAAACACAATATCTTATTGTATAATCGTATCAAAGATACATCAAGGAGGAGAATATGAGAGTCAGATTCATATCGGCGGCGCTGATCGCCTGCATGATCGCAACCGCTCTGCTATGCGCCTGCGGTACCGGCGGCCAGGAAGACACCGCCGACACGACGAGCACGGCGACGGTGACCGAAGCGGAAGACACCGCGATGAAGGACGATCTGCCCGAAATAAAATTCAACGGCTACACCTACCGCATTCTCGGTCAGGGAGGCGCCGGCTGGACGGCGTCCGACATAATCCGCCCCGAAAGCTTCACCGAGGACGGGCTCAACGACGCTAAGCTCAAAAGATACATGAACGTAGAAGAGCGCTTCGGCGTCACGATCGAAACGACGCTTTCCGAGACGATATACACGACGGTCCAGGGCGGCATACTGTCTAACGACTTCAGCTTCGATCTGATCAACATGGATACAAGAAACACCTCGAGCGCCGCGCTGAACAAGCTTCTGGTCAATCTTTACGACGTCGAATACGTCAATCTTTCAAAGCCGTATTACGACCAGAACTATATCCACGACATGTCGTACGCCGGCAAGCTCTTCTCCGCCGTCACGGACCTCACCACGATGGATATGTTCGTCACGTGGATCATGATGTACAACAAGAACATGATCGAGCGCTTCGACCTTGAAAGTCCGTACGACCTCGTTGCGAAAAACGAGTGGACGCTCGATAAGTTCAATTCGATGTTAAAGGACGTCTCCGTTGAGAACGGCGACGGCAAGTGGGACGATAAAGACACCTACGGCTTCGGCGCGCACACCGGATCGGCGAGGAACCTGTTCTACGCCGCCGGTCTGACGATCTGCACGAAGGACGAGAACACCGACACGCCCGTGCTCTCGCTCGGCGACAACAGCGAACGTCTGACACTCGTCGCGGAAACCGTGAACGACATTCTTTACAAAGACAACAAGACGCTGATGAACTCGGCGATAGTCGAGGCTTTCGAGCAGGGACGCGCGCTGTTCCTCGCCGAGATCACCGGTTATCTCGGACGCTTCCGCGAAATGGAGGACAACTTCGGCGTCGTGCCGTATCCGAAATACGACAAGGAGCAGGACAGATATTATACGACGAACGACCCGTGCATAATGGTCTTCTCCGTCCCGGCTTACAACTACAAGACTGATCAGCTGGAGCGCTCCGGCATCATATTCGAGGCGCTGTGCTGCGAATCGTACAACCTCATCCGCCCGGCTTATTACATAGACGTGCTCAGCGGCAAGCAGACGCGCGATTACAGGGATTACGAGATGCTCGACCTCATCCGCAACAGCCGCGTTTACGACTTCGGCCTTTTCGTCGATCTCGGTTCCATTTCGTCCGTGTTCAACACGCTCGCCGGATCGAAGAACGCCAAGGTCTCGTCGGTCCTGAAGAGCGGTCTCAAATCCGGCGAGAAAATGCTTTCAAAAACGCTTGAAAAATACGAGAGTATGAAATAAGGAGTCATTATGGATATAAGGAAATACCTTTGCGACGAAAATGAAAAGCCGCTCGACCGCATGGTCACCGACGGCGGATTCGTGGGCATTTTCCGCACGATAGCGGTCGTCGGCGACAGCCTGTCGTCCGGCGAGTTCGAATGCAAGCTGCCCGACAGAACGCTGTTCATGGACATGTTCGACTATTCCTGGGGCCAGTACATCGCGCGCGCGGCGGGCTGCAAGGTCTACAACTTCAGCCGCGGCGGCATGACCGCCAAGGAATACTGCGAGGTCTTCGCGGCTCAGCAGAGCATGTGGGACACCGCGAAAGCGGCGCAGGCGTACATAATCGCGCTCGGCGCCAACGACCTGTTCGGCCTGCGTCAGCCGGTCGGCGATATGTCGGACGTTTGCCTTGACGATTACACGAAGAACACCGACAACTTCGCCGGCAGATACTGCGAGGTTATACAGAGATATAAACAGATCTCGCCCGACGCGAAATTCTTCCTGCTTACGATGCTGTCCGAGGGCGGCGACCCCGAAAAGGACGAGCACGAGCGGCTGCTTTATTCGCACGGTCAGCTGATGCACAAGATCGCCGCGAGCTTCACTAACTGCTACGTGCTCGACATGTACAAATACATGCCGGTGCAGTCGCAGGAATACAAAGACAACTTCTATCTGCACGGCCATCTGAACCCCTGCGGCTACGTATTCACCGCGCAGGCGGTCATGTCGTACATCGACTACATAATCCGCCACAACATGAAGGACTTCCGGCGCGTGGCGTTCATCAACACGCCGTACGCCGACAGCAACCCGGTCGCCAGATAAAAAGTAAAACGCGTTATCCCGGATCGGGATAACGCGTTTTTTTATCCGCCGGCGGCGGCCGGATCAAAAAAAAGCCGGATACCCGCCCAACCTTTTGCCCCTCTTGATTGTCTATATGTCAGAGTACTCGAAAAACACGCAAAGGAGTGATCCGTATTTACAGGTCATACGATGATGAAACGCTCGTTTATATGACGCTTGCGGGCGATCAGGACGCGTACGGCGAGCTTGTCCTGCGCTGGCAGAGCGCGGCGCTTTCGCAGGCGAATTCCGTTCTGCGCTCGGTGTATCTGTCCGAGGACGCGGTGCAGGACGCCTTCGTCGCGGCTTGGCTGAAGCTCAACACGCTCGCCGATCCGTCGAAGTTCGGCGCGTGGGTGTGCAAGGCGGCGAAAAACCGCGCGAAAAACATCCTCGCCCGCTACAGCGGCTGGATGGATATATCCGCGTACGAAAACACGGAAGCGGGCGACGCGTTCTCGCCAGAGGCGACGCTTATAGACGCGAGCGAAAAAGAAGAACTGCACAACGCGATAAAGTCTTTACCGGAAAAGGTGCGGACGGTCATTACCCTGCACTACTTCGAAGGGCTTTCGGTCGCGGAGATTGCGGACAGGATGAGGATATCCGTCGGCACGGTGAAATGGCACCTGTCCGACGGAAGAAAGAGATTGAGGGGTGAACTTATGGCAACGAACGAAGATTATAACGACACGCTGACACAGCGCGTAATGAAGAAGGTCGAGGAACTTAAATTATGGTCGTCCAAAACGGACAAGACCGGGTTTGAGGCCGCTTATAAAGACGTTTTAGCAGACGTCACCGATCTGCCGGAATCGGAGAAGAAATACCACGCAATGGCGGACGTGCTCCTGCGCGGCTTCTGGTGGCTGCCCGGAAAAAAGAACGACGATCTTGTGGCGCGCATAGCCGACGCCGCGGAAAAAGGACACAACGACGAGGCGACGGCGTTCATCTGCTCAAAGGATGACGCGAAGCTGTCGGGCGATGCGAAGATAGAATTCATCCGCGACAAGCAGATACCGCGGCTGGTCGGTAAAGACCTGCCGCTGTCGCTCGGCTCCGAATGGCTCGCGCTTGCTAACGCCTATTTTGAATCCGACAAACGCGAAGAGGGTTACGACGCGCTTGATAAAGCCGAATCGATAATTTCAAAACGCGAGTCTCGCCATGCAAAAGTCAAAGCCGCGCGAGAAGCGGAACGCATTTTCGATCTGAAATTCAAAGATAAAAACGAAAAGATGTTCAGAATGAGAGGCGCCGCGACAGGACTGCGTTTTGACGCCGGAGTACCGGTCCTTTACGAATACGAAGAGTGGAACGAGGGCAGAGGCTACTGTTTCATAAGAGATGCGTCGTTTGTCCCCGGTTTTGCAAAGTATCACGACGGCAGATTTTATTATGACAACGCAAAGCCCGGCGATACGTTCAAGTCGAGCGACGGTGGTGAGCTGATATTCATCTCGGATAACGAAACCGTTCAAACTCCTGCCGGCGCGTTTGATAACTGTGAGTTGTGGGAATCGCGCCCGCAGAGTGAGTATAATATGAACGTGTACTGCGTGCATTACAAGCGCGGTGTAGGTATTGTAAAATACGAGGTATACGATTCTAATATCAGAGAAGCCGTAATTTTGTCGTCGTACAAGACGTCGGGTGACAAGCTTCTTCCGCTTGAATCCGGCAACGAATGGTCGTACGTCAGAGACGGCGGCGATTCGCTCGACATAATGATAAAAATGTGCGTGGAATATAACGACGGGGAAAGAGTTAACTTATCTGTCGTATCCTACATTGACCGCGTGTATTACAACGAAAATTCGTTTTCGGATATGGCGTCTGCAATCAGATTCGAATATTTCCCCACCGATGACAAGTTGCACGACGTAAGCAAGTACGCCGAACGGTTGTCGGCACTCGCGGCGACTGAATCGGAGAAAATCCACGCGAAATACGCGAATTCGATATGGCAGAGACTCAAAGATTCAGACTGGACAGATCCGGATAGAAAGACGGAATGTATCTGGAATTTCTTTTCCTGCGGTCATATTTACGAAAAAACCGGAGAAACGTGCCGTACGCACGAACCTACTTTCGACTTCGAACTCAAAGGCTGGGATAAAGGCTGTATGCCGGTACATTTCAACGATGTGTTCGGTATGCTCACGGAAAATTTCGAATGCGTTTTCTCCGATCAGTGGGTACCGGGTTACCGTACAAATAAAGACTTCTGGCGTTGGGATAAGTGCAACGTGAAAACGACCCTCTACTGTGAAGACGCTGGCACTGTAACGGTAAAAGCCGGAACGTTTGATAACTGCATAAAGATTTGCGTCGAATCGAAAGGACTGGACGAAGGGCATGATTATATAAACGGCGACAAAAATTTCATCTTCGCACCAGGCACCGGTCTTATACGCACCGAAAACTACTACGCCGAAAAAACAAAATGCGCCGTGTTCGAATTGACTTCGTATACAGGTACAGGAGAGGGATATTTCCCGTATAAAGACGGCTCGGTGATCCGTTTTGAGCTGATCGATCCGCCCGCATTTTATACCGCGTGGTCCGAATTCAGTTTTATTAACGACTGCTTCGGCAGACTTATGATCTATGCCGACCGCGCCGGCACGGAAGAAAGACACCCCGCTCCCGAATATCTTGAAACGGCAGACGAGCAGAAAGAGGAAGAGCTCTGGGAAAGGAAAGAATATCTTGAATACTATACGTTTTGGGGTAAGAACAATCTTGAAATACTGCTTCATCAACTGACTCATGCTCCGTATAATCAAGGAGACGGCAGACTGTTTTCAAAATGGCATATGTTCAGAATGAAAGCTATAGAAGCGTTCTGCGGCGGCGAAGTGCTTCCCGCGTGGTACGGCTATTATGCGTCAGCATCGTTCCGCGCCGCGTGCGCGACGTTCAGCTTTGGAGCGTTTGACCGCGCAAAAGAGCTTATGGAAACAGCGTTTACATATTTCGACAAGTGGAACGCGATACCCAACGGCGAGTTACTCGACGTAGGCGTTGCTGAAATTACTGCGAGCATGAAGGTCAAAAAGGGTTCGGACGTTTTGATACTTCAGACAGGAGAAAAGGCCGTCGCTTCGGTCGACGGGATTTTCAAAGGCAACAAAGGCGATATAATGTATAGAGGCATGACGGCCTCGCGCGGATGGGAATGGTTCAACCCGGCAAGAAACGAACCGTTCTTCGCGGAGTATATCAAGCGGTCCGAAAAGTACGTCGATTAAGATATGACGAAAAGCGGCTGAGGCAAATTATGCCTCAGCCGTATATTTTTAAACGCTCATCTGTTGCGGAACGCGGGGTTGTACGCGTAATAGTTTTTGCTGTTCAGTTTGTCGCGGACCATGCCGAGCGCTTCGCCGAAGCGCTGATAATGGACTATCTCGCGCTGGCGCAGGTAGCGGATCGGATCGATTATATCGGGATCGTCGACGAGCCGCAGGATATTGTCGTAGGTGACGCGCGCCTTCTGCTCCGCCGCCATATCCTCCGACAGATCCGCTATCGGATCGCCCTTCGACTGCATGAACGCCGCCGTATACGGCACCCCCGACGCCGCCTGAGGATATACGCCGACGGTATGATCGACGAAATACGTGTCGAAGCCCTCTTTGATGATCTCATCCGTCGTGAGCTTGCCCGTCAGCTGATAAAGTATGGCGCCTATTATTTCAAGATGCGCGAGCTCCTCCGTACCTATATCCGTCAGCAGTCCCGCGACTCTGTCGTCCGGCATCGCGAAACGCTGTGAAAGATAGCGCAGCGACGCGCCGAGCTCGCCGTCCGGTCCGCCGTACTGGCTGATTATGATCTTCGCCGCCTTCGCGTCCGGCTTTTTGATATTTACCGGATACTGCAGTCTCTTCTCATATCCCCACATCAGCTCTCACACTCCCTCTTCCAGGGCATCGGCGCGCCGTTCCACGACCAGCCGTATGCCGTCTTGACGAAATATCCGTCAATGCTGCCGTATTTGTCCGTATACTCCTCGATCAGCCCGATCCGCTTCTCCATCCGCTCGGAAAACGCTTCAAGCGCCTCGCTGTCGCCCGGGTGCGTATCGAGAAAAAGGCGCAGTTCGTCCATCGCGAAGCTGACTTCGCATATCTTTTCCGCCAGTTCTTCTCTTTTGCCGCAGCCGTTCATCTTCTGCCTCCTTCCAGAGGCATGTAAAGCGCCGGGAACAGCGTCCCGTGACCGAGCGCCTCGGTATCCGAATATATCTGTCCGTACTGCTGATCGCGCACGTACGCCATCGCGTACGCCGGCACTCCGTCGCCGTTTTCGGCGCTGCCGGCTCCGGCGCCGCACTGCGCCGCCGTGTACTTTCTTTGCAGATATCTGTCGCTGTTATACATTTATCCTTCGCATCCTCAGATGCTCTCCCGCTGTATTAGGCGGAGCCGTGTCCGCCCATACTATAATATGACAACATAGTTTTAAACGCCATTGCCGTTAACAGAAACTTAAAATCAAATTTATACCGATACGGATTGATATATCGCCTCCCGTATGTTAGAATGAAAAAAAAGAATTATGAGGTGCGCCATGCTTGAAAACGTAATGAAGAGACAAAACGAAGCGCTGAAAGCTAAGATTGGTTACAAGACCGTCGTTTCAGCCGCGCTGATCGCTCTGGCGGTCGCGCTTCCGCAGCTCGTACACGCGGCGCTCGGTCAGAGCGGCGGCGTGCAGTTCCTTCCGATGTATCTGCCGGTCCTGCTTGGCGGCTGCCTGCTCGGCTGGAAGTGGGCTCTGACCGTCGGCATCCTCTCGCCGCTCGTCAGCTTCGCCCTGACTACGCTTGCCGGCAACCCCATGCCCGCCGCGGCAAGATTGCCGTTCATGATGTTCGAGCTCGCGGTGTTCGCCCTTGTATCCGGGCTCTTCTCCGGGCTCATCTACAAAAACGGGCTCTGGGCTTTCCCCGCGGTCATCGCCGCGCAGATCACCGGCAGAGCGGCTTTTCTCGGAGCGATCGCGATCTTCCAGCGCGTAGCGCCGTTCACGCCCAAAATGATTTGGGGGCAGATCGTCTCCGGCATCCCCGGACTTCTGATACAGGCCGTCGCGGTGCCGCTGATCGTCATCGCACTGCGCGCCGTGCTGTTACGCAAAAAATAAACACAACCAAAAATATCAAAAACGAAAAGGAGATATCATCATGCGCAGATCACTATCTGTTATTTCTGCCGTCACTGTTGTCTTGATTTTGCTGACCGCGTCGGTCAGTGCGTCGGAGATTGGCGGACTTGTGATCGAAGACCACGATTACGGTGGAAACTGGATCAAGGACGGAACGACCTATACCTGCCGTGAGCGTATAGACTGGCCGGATTTCGGCGTTTATATGCTCGGCAACACCGCTGAGAAGATCAGGCTTTATATGGAGCTGACGGTCTCTTCCAAAACAGAAGAGCCGGATTCGCTCGGAGGTGACTCGGGATTTCTTGTCGGCGTGACCGACGTCAACGGCAACGGGATCATCGAGGAAAACGAAGACAATTATTATCTTATAGACGTTTCAAGCAGTAACGACGGCGCTTTCATCGGCATTGAAAAAAATGAAGGTCAATGGAGCAACTGGGAGACCGTTTACAACTATACCGGTTTTTCCGAAGGCGACGTGATAGGGCTGTATCTGCTCTATGACCCGCAGGAAAACTCGTTTGCGGTATACGTAACCGAAACGGATGAAGACGGAAACAAGTTCACGTCCGACGAGCCGTGGGTCGACTGGATCGACAACTTCAATCCTCTGACCGGGACCGGTTACGGCATCTGCTCAAAGATAACGGGCAGCGTATTCACAAACGTTTCCGTCGCTTCGGGCGACAACGCGAAGCCGCCGGAAAAGGAAGGCGGATACGAGGGACTGAAAACCGACGAGAACGGCAATCCGCTGATCGCCGATCTTACCGATCCCGGTGTAGTCAACAAAATAAGGAGTTCCGCAAACGACTGCACGATCGAATACGACGAGGCGAAGGGCTGCATGAAAGTCACCGTCACCGGCGGAGACCCGTTCTTTGTCCTGCCGATGAATCTGGCGTCGCGGTTCGACGGCGACGATTATCCTCTGATCGTGATCGACTGTATGACGGATGAGCCGTCGATGGCGGAAATATTCTACGCTACGAAGGAATCGCCCGACATCGTCAAGAACCACATATTTTTCAATATAGAAGACACGGAAGATTTCACGCCGGTTACCGTATACATGTATGAAGACGATTACGGCAACTGGACCGGCCAGATCAACACTCTGAGGATCGACCCGAACAACAGGGGCAGCGAAGGTCAGGTGTACTATTTCAGGAGCGTTAAGGCGATGCCGGATCCGGACGAAGACACGGAAACCGTGACGGACGACGTAACGACCGCCGCCGAAACCGAACAGCAGACGGAGCCCGTAACGACCGTGACGGATACCGAAGCGGAACCGCAGACAACGGAGCCGCAGACGACGGAACCGGAAAAAGGCCGTGACGAAAAGAACAACACGGGTATAATAATCGCCGCAGTAGTGTGTGCGGTCCTGATAATCGCGGCCGTTGCCGCAGCCGTCATAATATCGAAGAAACGGAAGAAATAACAAAAAAAAACGCACGGAATCCCGTGCGTTTTTTTTGTTTGCGATCAATAGTTTTCCGCGTTGACTTCGAAATAGCTCTGCGGATGTGCGCAGACGGGGCATACCTCAGGGGCTTTCGTGCCGACGACGATATGTCCGCAGTTGCGGCATTCCCAGATCTTGACGACGGATTTCTCGAAGACCTGCTTCATCTCCACGTTCTGCAGCAGCGCGCGGTAGCGTTCCTCGTGATGCTTTTCGATCGCGGCGACTCCGCGGAATTTAGCCGCGAGTTCCGGGAAGCCTTCCGCTTCCGCGGTCTTCGCGAAGCCTTCGTACATGTCGGTCCACTCGAAGTTCTCGCCGTCGGCGGCGGCCGCGAGGTTTTCCGCGGTATCGCCGATGCCGTTGAGCTCCTTGAACCAGAGCTTTGCGTGTTCTTTCTCGTTATCGGCGGTCTTCAGGAACAGCGCGGCGATCTGCTCGTAGCCCTCTTTCTTGGCTTTCGACGCGAAATACGTGTACTTGTTCCTCGCCTGAGACTCACCGGCGAACGCCGCCTCGAGGTTTTTCTCGGTCTGCGTTCCGGCGTAGGGGTTCGACTTCTTCTCTTCCGCAACGGGCTCTATAGCGTCGCCGTCGGCGCCGCACAGCGGGCAGACAGCTTCTTCAAGTGACGGCGCTTCAAAGATCTCGCCGCAGATATTGCATTTGAATTTTGCCATTTCAGGATCCTCCGTTTATTTGTTTGATACGATTATACATTACCGCCTGACAGTTGTCAAGCGGTAATGCGAAAATCAGTTGAATTATTTTGCCGCAGTCTTTTTTCTTCTGCAAAGCCCTTTGATCAGAGCCGTGACGGAGACGATGAGCGGCGTCGCGACGACAAGGAACGTCGCGAAATTGACGCTCGCGGAGTACGCGATCGGCAGGATGCCGAAGCCGACGTTCGCCGGCCCGTCGAGATTCCCTTTCAGCGCGAGGAAATATACGGCGCAGGACACGACGCTGACGACAAGCGACACGATCGAAAGCGGGAGAGTGATCTCTTTACGCACATCCGGGGTGAGATTGTTGTAAAGCAGCTCCCAGACCGCGATCGAAAGGAACGCTACGAGCGACACGAGCATGATAGCTATGGCGTACGGCACGTAGCCGTTCGTGAAGTCCACGATGAAGATGCTGTAGAAGAATCCGCAGAATCCGTAAAGCCCGAACATAAGCCACAGAGTTCTGAAGATATATCTGACGAACGCTCCTTTTTTCTGAAGCCGCGGGCGCGACGGTCCGGCGTATTTCGCATCTCCTGCCGCTTTCTTGAAATACGTCAGGACGAAGATCCCGAACGCGATGAACAGAAGTGAATAAAGGATCGAGTCGAGCGGGTAAATCGCCGACGGCGCGCCCTCGACGAGCGACAGGTATTTGCCGGCGATACGCATCGCGATAACGTAAACTATAATGATCGCGCCGATCACGATGCCGATGATCGCGTGCTTTTTCGCTTTTTTGCGCAGGACGTCTTCGCTTTCATTGCGGTAGAACGTGTGCGCGACCATGAGGCCGCTCAACGTCATGAAGAACGAGAGGAAGATCGGCGCTGATCTCTGCGCGTCGCGCAGCGAGATATCGGGCGAGGCGCACACGATCGAGCCGATGCAGTCGGACAGGCAGTAAAGGAAATTCATGAACGTGAAGGCGGATAACACGAAGAACACGGAGAGCGCCGCCATGACGCACAGAGACTGTTTTTTCTGTTTTGCGTCGAGTCCCGAATGGACGAAGCTGTTACGATCGAACAATTTTTTCATCACCATTTAACCCATACGGAAAAATCTCCGCTTTCCCTTTCGTTGAAATAAAGGTGCTCCAGGTCGAACGAACCGTCGCTGCCGGTCAGCGTCACAAGAGACGCGCCGATGAGGTCGAAATCCTCGGTGATGCCGGTCGAGGCGAGGCCCGCCTTCATCGCTTCGTCTTCCGTGTCGGCGTGGATGTGCGCAAAGTAAAGCTCCGTGCCGGTCTTGACTCCGAGACCGATGACGACTCCCTCGTATTCGCACGTCCAGTCGACGTTGTGGGCGTGGCCCATGAACGCGGCTTTGAGGTTGTGATCCTTCGCGCGGTCGATGAAATCGCTCGCGAATCTCTCCTCGCCGTTGTCGGCGAAGCCTTCAAGCTTGAAGAATTTGTTCTTAAGGTCGGCGCCGCCGGATACCGCGGTCCACGCCTTTTCGTTTTCATCCTGCGGGATGTGATAGTACGCGATCACGGGGACGTTCTCGCCCGCGAGCGCGTGCTCGCTCAAAAACCAGTCCGTCTGTTCGGGGCGGATGTAATCGTAATCTATGAAAGGTGAATACTCGGTCTCCGAAAATCCTGCGCCGGAGTCGAGGTTCGCGATCATCCAGACCGCGGCGGTGTTTTTCGTGCCGTCTTCGGTCAGGTTGATAACGTAGTTGCTCCTGCCGTACAGATCGTCCTTGATCTCGGTATACAGGCAGTGCGGCGCGCTGCCGAAGCGGCTCGCGAGCTCCTTTGGATTATACAGGGCGTGACGGTCGTGATTGCCCCAGATCGGCGCGTATACGAAGCCGTATTCCTCGGCCTTGCGCTCGAAATACTCGATGAACGTGCTCAAATGATAGCTGTTGGCAAGCATGAACATATCGCCGGTCAGCTCCACGAGGTCGATCTTGGCGGACGCGCCCTGCGTCGCCTTTACGTGATCGTCGGCTTCCTTGAACAGCTTGTCGAGATAAGCCTCGGAAGATCTTGTCGACGAGTTGACGTTCCAGTGCAGGTCGGTCAGCTGCAGGATGTTGAAACCGTCGTGATACCGGACCGTGAAAACGTAGTCTTGCAGATGATCGGAAGACTTCTGCGTTTTCGCGCACCCCGCCGACGCGACGAGCATCACCGCCGCCAGGATGATACAGATAAGCTTCTTTTTCATTTCTCCTCCCAAAAGTAAAATCGTTATTATCGGGTCGATATCATAATAACACATAATATAAGAAATGTCAACGAAAAAAGGAGAAAAATGTAAAAACGGCGCCTGACGGTGCCGTTTTGCTTCTGTGCTTAATGTCTGAAATCATAAAAAATGAAGACGTCGGCTGTGCCGACTAATGAAGTCAGCCTTCGGCTTAATGAAGACGGCAACTCCGTTGCCTAATGAAGCGAAGTCGCCCCCGTTCCTTAATTAGCTCCGCAGGAGCGTCTTCATTAGCGAAGCGTCTTCATTCCTTCATTAGCCCCCGACAGGGGCGACTTCATTTCGAGCCCCGTATTCCGCTCCAGCAAAAAAAGAAACAGCCGTCAGGCTGTTTCTGCTGGAGCGGAATACGGGGCTCGGTCTCGCGCCTCGACGGCGCTCGGTCTTCCGCGGCTCTTGACCGTCCCCCGGACGGTCAATTCACTACCGCTCCCCTTCGAGCCCCTTGTCGTTACGAAGAAAACAACGGAGAGGCAGACGCCTCTCCGTTGTTCTCTTGGAGCGGAATACGGGGCTCGAACCCGCCACATTCGCCTTGGGAAGGCGACGCTCTACCATATGAGCTAATTCCGCAGAATCACCCCGGTGATCCGGGGTGGGATTCCTTATTATTTGTATTTGCGCTTTCTCGCAGCCTCGGACTTCTTCTTGCGTCTTACGCTGGGCTTTTCATAGCACTCTCTTTTGCGAAGCTCTGTCATGATGCCGGATCTTGCGCAGGCTCTCTTGAATTTCTTGAGCGCGCTGTCAAGAGACTCGTTTTCTTTTACTCTGACTTCTGCCATTTTCTTTCACCCCCTTCGCATCGGAGCACAAATTACTTTGCTATTATACAACCTGTTTTCCCGGTTGTCAAGTGTTTTTTCAATATTTTTTCGTTTTTGTGCGCAAAATCAGCGCGGCGCCGGGTCAGGATCATAGATCCGATTATTTAACGATAAGGTTAAGGATCTTGCCGGGCACGTAGATGACTTTGACTATCTCTTTGCCCTGAAGCTGAGAGGCGACCTTATCGTTTTTGCGCGCGGCCTCGACCGCCGTGTCGCGGTCAGCGTCAGCTGCTATCACGATCGGTCCGCGGAATTTACCGTTGACCTGAACGCCTATCTCCACGGTGCTGTCGACGGTCTTTTCCTCGTCGTACTGCGGCCATTCGGTGACGGCGAGCATCGTTTTGTGACCGAGGCTCTCCCACATCTCCTCGCAGAGGTGCGGCGCGAACGGCGACAGGATCTTGATGAAAGTCTCGACGTCGAAGCGGCTGATCGAGGAAACTCTGTAAAACTCGTTGATGAGCGCCATCATCGCGGCGACGGCGGTGTTGTATTTCATCGCCTCTATATCGTCGCCGACCTTCTTCACGGTCTTGTGAAGCAGCGATTCGATCTGCGGGTCCTCGGTCTTCGCGGTCATGATCTCGGTCAGGCCCGCGACTCTTTCAAGGAAGCGTTTGCAGCCCTTGACGGAGTCCTCGTTCCACGGCGCGGCGGCGGTGTAATCGCCCATGAACAGCACGTACGTGCGCAGCGTGTCGGCGCCGTATTTTTCAACTATGTCGAGCGGGTCTATGACGTTGCCGGCGGATTTGCTCATCTTGTTGCCGTCGGGGCCTAAGATAAGTCCCTGATACGTGCGTTTCGCGTACGGCTCGGGCGTGTTGACTTCGCCTATATCGTATA
>JAFZRM010000005.1 GCA_017619885.1 Clostridia bacterium
CCACATAAAGTTCGGCGTTTCGCCGCCCGATTCGCCCTCCGCGATCTCGACAAGGTCGGCGGGAGTCAGATCCTCCCAGCCGTAGGAGAGCCCGAACCAGTCGAGGCGCTTTTCGAGGAATCGCGCGACGGCGGAGTACGCGCTCTGCGCCTTGTACGCGTCCGAGCATTCTATCGTCAGCCCGTCTTCGGTCACGCTCCAGCGGTAACCGACGTTTTTGAGCGCCTCGTCGCGCACGTAGCGAAGCGCGATGTACGGTGCGGCGGGTTCGCTCGACGATACGGCGAGCGTCACGCCGGTCGCCTCGGCGATGCGTGCGGAAAGCTCGTTTGCCGCGGCGAGCATATACCGCTCGTCTTCACAGCAGATCGTGTACTCGGAAATATCGCGTCCGGCTATCGTCAGCCGCTTTATCCGCGCGCCCTCATGACACGTCACGTCTGTCACGGATCCCGCCTCGAACATTTTCGCGTATTTTCTCGCCGCGCGGTCCAGCCCGTCGGTCGAGCGGGCGAACAGCGCGGTCTCGCCGCCCGTAGAACGGATGAAGTAACCGTCTTTTTCAAGTGAGGATACGTCGATACCATACCCGTCCGCGCTTGTGCCGAGCACGACGCGATCGGTCAGTTTGTCGCCGAGGCGTTCGGTCAGCCACGCGGCGGCGTCCGTCGCGTCGGAGGACGTCGTGCGGATATTGGCGCTTATCGCGGATGCCGCCGCCCCGTTCGGCGCGGTCGCGCACCCGGAGAGCGTCGCGGTGAGCATTATAACAGCGAGGATGAGAGCAAGAAGTCGTTTCATATCATTGTCTCCTGACGGATCGTTCTTTGATACAATTCTACCATATCCGCTCGCGGGTGTCAAGGAACAACCGCTTCATATCCGGCCCGTTATTCCTCGGCTGTCATTCGATCCCACGCTTTTTTTTGAAAAAACACCGCTTTCTGCAACATTTCGCGTTTCCCGGCTGTATATAGGACAGAGCGGCAAAAAAGCGGCTCGAAAAAAACGAATGTGAGGTAACAAAAAATGAAAAGAATTCTCTCGGTTTTATTGTGCGCCGTGATGATCGCGGCGGGATGCGTCGCTTTCTCCTCGTGCGGGAATAAGGAAAACGGCAAAAAGGCCGCCACCGACTCCGACAATGTTTCCGGGACCGCCACCGACTCCGAAAACCGTCAGACGGAAGGCTCAGACACCGAAAACCGTCAGACGGAAGGCTCAGACACCGAAAACAATCAGGCCGGCGGGATCGACGGCGGGTGGACGGAAGCGGATTCGCCCGAGATCAGCGACGAATTGAAAGCGCTTTTCGACAAAGCGTGCGAAACTCTCACCGGGACAGAGCTCACGCCGGTATCTCTGCTCGAAACTCAGGTCGTCGCGGGAATGAATTACCGCATCCTATGCGAATCGACAGCTGCCGTGCCGGACGCTGAAACGGAGAAAGTGATCGTTACGCTGTACGTCGATCCGCAGGGCAGCGCCGAGATCACCGACATTTCGGACTACCAAGACAAAGATAACACGCAGATCGCGAATCCCGTAGTGGAATACGGCATGAACGCGGATTCGCCCGAACTGGCAAAAGAGGCGGTCGGCTTCTCGGTCACTCTCCCCGGGAGCGTAGAAGCGCAGAACTATATCGTTATCAACGGCGAGCTTCTTGAGGTCGTTTTTGACGGGGGCTATATCCGCAAAGCGGGAAAGGTCTCCGGCGTCGAGGATATAAGCGGAGATTACAACGAATACGAAAACTCCGTGGTCAATGACGTCGGAGGGATCAAAGTCACTTTCAAAGGGAACGCAGACAAAATAATGCTTGCAATCTGGACCGCCGGAGATTATACTTATTGTATCGGTGTAACAAACGGCGTTTCCGAAGCCGAAATGACTTCTCTCGTGAACGCAGTGAAATAAGGCGGAAAAACATATGACAAGAGCCGCGGCTTTACCTCGTCCGTATAATTTAATGCGAAGAATATCGCTGATCTTATCGGCGATTCTGTCTCCGCGCTCCGACGAGGCAAAAGACACGGCTCTTGTCAATAAGAAAGCGGAATACTTCTTCAACGTTTTCGGAAACAGCGTCCTTCGGCTCGCATATTCGTATCTTCACAATAAGGAAGACAGCGAAGAGGTCCTGCAGGAAACGCTGATACGCTACATAAGCTCGGCGCCGCCGTTTGAAAACGACGATCACGCCAAAGCGTGGCTCCTTCGCGTCGCGGCGAATATCAGCAAAAACCGGATCGATTACAACCGCCGCAGACAGACCGACGAACTCAACGACGAGCTCGTCGCCGAGGAAAGAGACGATCTGTCTTTTGTCTGGGAAGCGGTAAAGTCGCTCAAGGGGGCGCAGAGAGAGGCGATCCACTTGTTCTATCAGGAAGGATATTCCACAAAGGAAATCGCCGAGATCCTTGACAGGAACGAAAGCAGCGTGCGGTCCGATCTGAAGCGCGGCAGAGAGGCTTTGAAAGCCATATTGAAGGAGGCGTATGATTTTGAGTAAATATAATGAGATCATGGAACGCCTTACCGTTTCCGATCGTATGAAAGAGGAAATGATCGCCTCCGTCGGCAATGCCGAAGCGAATAAGAGAGGGACTTGGCGCCGCCCGGTCATTATGAAAATCGCCGCGATCGCCGCATGCCTCGCGCTTGTTTTCATCGGTATCATAATTGTAAAAAACACGACCGGGAATAAAGTCCCAGTTCCCGCGCCCACGGGAGGGGATTATACCGGCGGAGCGATCGATCAGAACTACGGTCCCACGGAATATAAAAACGCCGCCGAGCTGTCGGAAGCTGCAAAGATCGAAATAAAAGACCTCGAATACCTTCCCTTCCAAGCGAAGGAAACGGTGTATCAGCTGTATGCGGACGGCGTGGCGGAGATCGCGTATTCAAACGGCGAAGACAGTTTGTACTACAGAGTCTCAAAGGGAGACGGGGACAATTCCGGGGATTATAACGATTACCCGGACGTGTATCAAAGGCAGCTCGGCGGCACGTCGTTCACTCTGAAAGGAGACGGAGATCTGATCTATTGCGCGCTGTACCAAAAGAGCGGTTACTCTTATTCCATAACGTCGACAAACGGTTTTACGGTGGAACAGCTCGAAAAAATGCACTGATAAACGAAAAAAGAAAGGCAGGAGCCGCAAACTCTTGCCTTTCTTTTTTTAGGGCCGGATCGTTTTATTGCGTTATTCTGCCGCGTGACTGTCCGCGAGGATCGCCGCGACGCGAGCGGGCATTTCGCTTTTCGGCGGAGTGTAATGCCAGCCGTAAGTGTTGTCGAGAAGCCATGCCTCGAGCTCAAGGTCGTCGTGAATATCCTCTTCGCTGCCCCAGAAGACGGCGTTTCCGATATTCAGCCCGAACTTCCCGAGCCGCTCGTGTATCAGCAGATACCGCCGCTCGAGCTCGGCGACGCGCTCCGTGTCGCCCGCCTCAAGAGCGTAAAAGTACGACGTCGTACACCCGATATACAGGCAGGTCGCGTCGAGTTTCACGAGGCGTTCCTCCTGCTTCGCGCTGTTTGCGAGAGACAGCGCGCGCTCGAGCAGTGCGTACGTCGTGTCGAACTCGCCCGACCACATCGGCTCGGAGAAGTATTCCATCCAACTGCTCATACACGGACCGCTCAAGTAGATCTTTGCGACGATCGCATAGTATTCTTTAACGTATTCCCAACCGTCGCCGTAGAGCGCTTCGAGTACGCGACTGTAATACTTGTCGTACTCTTCGTCCGACATATCCACGTTCCAGCACAGCCCGGACATCAGCCATTTCTGCACTTTCCCCGACGAATATCCGAAGTCCTCAGCCTCGCAGAAGAAGCCGCGCAGACCGATCTCGTGGAAGAATTTCATATCGGAGCGCACGATATGGAGGCAGTCCATAGTATGAATGCCTGAGGGCAGATCGTAGTACCATACGAACACGTTGCCGCACATTTCGGTCCATTTGAGCAGATCCTGAGCCATAAACGCGTTGTTGTGGTTCTGAAGATGCGGAAACGACTGGTACGACACGTGATGGATCAGATCTTCCTCGCACACCGAGCCGTCGTGCGGGTGCGCGTCGCAGGTCATATCATAGCAGTAAGTGATCGCGAGGAATTCATTCGGGCGCACGGTCTTCGGCGGCTTGTTTGTCCCCGCGTAGGCGAAAACGCCGTACATCAGTCCGGGGTAGACCTCGTTCAGCGCCTCGCTCACCCGGTTCGCCCACGTCAGGACCGCGCCCGCCTCGGTGCCGCCCTCGTCGAGGAACATCTTCCGGCAGTTTTTGCACTGACACCAGTTCAGACTGTCGCCCTGCGCGATATCAACCGTGAAGAACGTCTCGCCTATGACCTCGCCCGCGGCGAGCTTTCTTTCGATGTAAGCAAGGATATCCTCGTACGACACCTCGAAGAGAGTTTCGTCGAGCCAGCACGGCTGAACGTCGTTCCAGCTTTTCGCAGGACAGAGCTCCTGGGCGAAGCGGTTGTTCGCAAATCCGTGACAGCAGTTCGGTACGCCGGACAAAGAGCCGTAGTCGTGATCGAAGCCGTCTCCGATCCGTGCGGAATATTGATCGCCGTACGGAGCGGCATACTTGAACGCGTTGACCTCGCCGCCGCTTTCGCCGGCGGGAAGCGACACGAGCTGCGCCTCGGCGAGCGTCTCGTAGCCGAATGAGAGCCCGAACCAACCGAGCGCGTTTTCGAGGAACCGAACGACCGCGTAGTGCGCCGAACTCGGCATATAGCCGTCCGAGCATTCGATCGTCAGCCCGTCGTCGGTCACGTTCCAGCGATAGCCGACGGTCGAGAGATCGTCGTCGTGAACGTAGGTCAGCGCGATATACGGCGCAAAGGGCGTGTCAGTCGACACGGCGAGCGTCACGCCGGTCGCCTCGTCGATGCGCTCAGCGAGCTCCTTCGCCGCATCGAGCATATATTTGTCGTTTTCGCAGTATATCGTGTATTCGGATATGTCGCGTCCGGCGATATCGATGCGTTTGATGCGATACCCCTCGTGGTAAGTCTCATCCTCGACGGCAAGCCCGCTTTCGACCGCCTTCGCGTATTTGCGAGCCGCGCGGTCGAGCCCGTCGGTCGTGCGGGCAAAGAGCGCGACCTCGCTGCCGAGGTTGCGGATGAAGAAGCCGTCGTTTTCGAGCGAACTCACGTCCACGCCGTATTCGCTCGCGTCCGTGCCGAGTACGACCTTGTCGGTCAACTTATCGCCGAGGCGTGTCGTTAACCACGCGGC
>JAFZRM010000082.1 GCA_017619885.1 Clostridia bacterium
GGCGAGGCGTATGCCGAGCCGTGAGGGGTGGGCGACCCCCAACTTCGTCGCGCAGCGACTCCTTTATGCCCCGCGTAATTTTCGTCGTAGGGCGGGGGCTTGCTCCCGCCGTTTTCCCGGGGCACGGGTCGTCGTGGGCGCAGACACCTACGGCATCGCGGCCCCCTCAATCTCTGTCGGAGATTGTGAGAGGGGAACAGGGGGGGTGGGGGGGTGACGAGCATTGCGCCGCCAAAGGGGTTCCCCGCCGCGAACTGGAGAGCGGTGGGGGTTCCCGCAGCGACTCCTTAGCCGTCGAACTTTCTTACTTTGTATCTTATCACAACCGGGATCAAAAATCAATATGATTATGTAAAATATAGGCATAAAATGCAAGATGACGAACTATTCGCCCTTATAATTTGCAAACAACAGCAAAACGCACATTGACAAAAGCTTTATTTTGTGATATTATGTAGAAAGAATTACGGATCGGAAATATAATATGAGAGCAAGATACGTTTTTGAACACATAATGCTCCCCTATCTGCTCGACCGGCGCGGCGGTGATTTCATCTCCGTCCTTATGATGCAGAAAAGCGCTCTGCTTTACAAGCTGTGCGCTTCCGCGTACGCGCAGGAGGGGGAGACGTATAACGGCACCGAAGCCGATTTCGGTTTTGATGCCGCAAGGCTCGACGAGCAGACGGTTTGTCTGACGCTGTCGATGCCCGCGCCGGAAGAGCCGGGCGACTGCGAGCGGATCTATGTGCTCGCGAGCGGCGAGCCTCTGCGGTCCTCGTTTTTCACCGCGGAGCGCGACGCGGACGGCGGTCTGGCGCTGTGCGCGCAGGAAGGCGACGTGAGACTGACCTTCGGGGCTTTCGGCGACGAAACGGAAGCCCTGCGGCTCATGCTCGGCGTCCACAAAGACAAAAAAGACGAATGAGAGGAATATACCGATGAGAACTGTCGTAACAAAATTCGGCGGCACTTCGATGGCTGACGCCGACAAATTCAGGCAGGTCGCACATATCATAAGAGAAGATCCCGACCGCAGATACGTAGTCGTATCGGCGCCGGGCAAACGCTTCAAAGGCGATTTCAAGATCACGGATATGTTCTACCTCTGCTACGAAAAAGCGGAGGCGGGCGAAAACATCGACGTCCTGTTCGACGAGATATCCGGCAGATACAACGCCATAATCGACGAGCTCGGGCTGAACATCAGCCTCGACCGCGAATTCCAGCGCATCAGGAACGGCATGTACAACATGACCGGCCGCGACTACGCGGCGTCGCGCGGCGAATACCTCAACGCGAAGATCCTCGCGGCGTATCTGCATTACGATTTCATCGACGCACGCGAAGTCATATTCTTCAACAACGACGGCACGTTCAACGCCGAATACACGAACGACGTGCTCTCCGCCAGGCTCAAACGCCACGAACGCGCGGTATTCCCGGGCTTCTACGGCGCGATGCCGAACGGCACGATAAAGACGTTTTCGCGCGGCGGATCCGACATCACCGGCTCCATCGTGGCGCGCGCGGCGGGCGCGGAGCTGTATGAGAACTGGACGGACGTTTCCGGGTTCCTCATGGCCGATCCCCGCATCGTCGACGATCCTAAAATAATAAAGACCATAACGTACCGCGAGCTGCGTGAGCTGTCGTATATGGGTGCGACGGTGCTCCACGAGGACGCGATATTCCCCGTGCAGATCGCCGGGATACCGATAAACATCAAGAATACCGACAGACCGCAGGACCGCGGCACGATGATCGTCGCGGACACGCCGGAATACGACACGAAAAACGTGATAACCGGCATCGCGGGCCGCAAGGGCTTCACCGCGATAAACATCTCGAAAGACCTGATGAACGTGGAAGTCGGCTTCGGCCGCCGCGTGCTCGGCATACTTGAAAAGAAAAAGATCAGCTTCGAGCATCTTCCGTCCGGCATAGATACGATGAGCGTGATCGTCAAGAACAGCGAGCTTTCCGGAAAACTCGACTACGTTCTGAACGGCATACAGCAGGAGGCGTGCCCGGACAGCGTGAGCGTCGAGGACGGTATCGCGCTTATCGCGGTCGTCGGCCGCGCCATGGTAAAATCCAAAGGTACCGCGGCAAAGGTCTTCAAGGCGATAGCCGAGGCTGACGTAAACGTTAAGATGATAGACCAGGGCTCAGACGAGCTTAACATCATCATAGGCATCGACGAGGAGGATTTCGAGAAGACGATCCGCGCGATATACGCGGAATTCATCCGCGGCTGATTGTTCACAAAATATCTGTTGACAAAACGGTACTGCGGTGATAAAATCACAGAAAAGCGTTGACGGAGAAAAGTAAACGCACGGAATGCATCCACAGAGAGCGCGCATTGCTGAGAGCGCGCATCATCCGGCCGTTGAAGCTCGCTCCCGAGCCGCCGCGCCTAAAGCGCAAGTGATTAAGCGCGGACGGGGACTCCCGTTACAGAGGAGAGCCGTTTTACGACGGCAGAGCGACAAATGCGGGTGGTACCGCGGAATTTTGTAATTTCGCCCCGGATATCTGCGGATATCCGGGGCACGTTGTTTTTTGGAGGCAAAATGTCGGATTTTATTGAAAGGACGATAAGCGGACAGGTCGAATACATCGCGAAGACGATGCCGGATCAGCTCGCCGTGAAGTATCACAGCGGCTTCGATTACGAGCGCACCTACGCAGAGCTCGACGCCGAATGCGACAGAGCGGCGAAATCGCTGCTCGCGCTCGGCTTCGGCAAGGGCGATCACATCGCGATGTGGGCGACGAACTACCCGCAGTGGATCGTCACGCTGTTCGCCGCGTCAAAGATCGGCGCGGTGTTCGTGACGGTCAACACTAACTACAAAATATACGAGGCTGAATATCTTCTCAGGCAATCCGACAGCGCCTGCCTCGTCATGTGCCGCGGCTTCAAGGACACGAACTACGTCGATATAATGAAGCGGCTCGTGCCGGAGGCGGCAAAATGCGGCGGCGGCGAGATCAGATCGAAGCGTCTGCCGGTGCTGCGCCGCATAATCATGATCGATCCGGGCGTCGAGGAGCCCGGGATGATCGGCTGGGACGATTTCATGCGTCTCGGCGAATCGGTAAGCGACGAGGAACTGGCCGAGGCGAAGACGAAATGCGATCCGCACGACGTCGTGAACATACAGTACACGTCGGGCACGACGGGCTTCCCGAAGGGCGTCATGCTGACGCATTACAACATTTTGAACAACGGCAATTCCATCGGGAATTGCATGAGATTTTCGCCCGCAGACAAGCTGTGCATCCCGGTGCCGTTCTTCCACTGCTTCGGGCTCGTGCTCGCGATCATGGCGTCGATAACGCTCGGCACGAGCATGGTGCCGGTCAACTACTACCGCCCGATAGAAGTGCTCGAGGCGCTCGACGCGGAAAAATGCACCGCCGTGCACGGCGTGCCGACGATGTACATCGCGATGCTCCAGCATCCGCGCTTCAAAGAATTCAAATTCAACCTGCGCACCGGGATCATGGCGGGTTCTCCCTGCCCCGTCGAGATGATGAAGCGCGTGATAGACGAGATGGGTATGCGCGAGATCACGATCACCTACGGTCAGACCGAGGCGTCGCCGGGCTGTACGATGACGACGACGGACGAGACGCTCGAGCACAGGGTCAATTCCGTCGGCCGCGCGATGCCGCACATAGAGACGAAGATAGTCGACCCGTCGACCGGCGAGGAACTGCCCGACTGCGAGAACGGCGAATTCTGCGCGCGCGGCTACAACATCATGAAAGGCTACTACAAGATGCCCGAGGCGACGGCGCAGGCGATAGACAAAGACGGATGGCTCCACACGGGCGACCTCGCGTGCCGGATGCCCGACGGATACTACAAGATCACCGGGCGCATAAAGGACATGATCATCCGCGGCGGTGAGAACATTTACCCGAAAGAGATAGAGGATTTCCTTTACACTTACCCGAAGGTGCGCGACGTTCAGGTCGTCGGCGTGCCGGACGTCCAGTACGGCGAGGAAATCTGCGCGTTCATCATACCGAACGACGGACAGGCTGTCTCGGAGGACGAGATCAAAGATTACGTCCGCGCAAACATGGCCCGCCACAAGGTCCCGAAATACGTTATAATCACAGATTCCTTCCCGATGAATGCCGCCGGGAAGATCCAAAAATTCAAGCTGCGCGACGCGGCGACGGAGCAGCTCGGGCTGCAGGACGCGGCGTCGATCGTCACGGCATAGGAGGTTATCATGAAGCTGTCTTTTTCAACTCTCGGCTGCCCCGAATGGCAGTGGAACGACATATACGCGACCGCGCGCGACCTCGGCTACGACGGGGTCGAGATACGCGGCATAGGCAGGGAGATGTTCGCGCCGAAGATGAGCATCTTCAGCCACGAAAACATAGAAAAAACAAAAAATACGATCAGCGGCGCCGGGCTTTCTATCCCGCTGTTCACGACGGCGGCGTATCTGTCCGACCCGTCGCAGCTGCCGCTCGCCGAATTCGAGATACTCGCGTACGCTCAGCTCGCGCAGAAGCTCGGCGTAAAGTACGTCCGCATCATGGGCGAAAAGACGCCGGAGCCGCAGTACGAGACGACGGTCAACGAGCTTGCCGAACAGTACGGGCGATTCTGCGATCTGGCGGCGCCTTACGGCGTGACGCTTCTGATCGAGACGAACGGCATACTCGCCAAGAGCAGCGACATGAAAAAGCTGATCGAGACGGCGGACCGTCCGAATTCCGGCGTCATCTGGGACATTCACCATCCGTACAGATTTTTCCGCGAGTCTCCGTCCGAGACGGCGAAGAACATCGGAAAATACGTGCGTCACGTCCACGTCAAGGATTCTTACGTTGAAAACGGCGCGGTCAAATACGCGCTGATGGGCTACGGCGACGTGCCGACCGAGCAGGTCAAGCGGGAGCTTGACGCCATAGGCTACGACGGATTCTATTCGTACGAATGGGTCAAACGCTGGGTCCCCGAGCTCGAGGGCTCCGGCATCGCGTTCCACAGCTACGCCGATTACATGAGGTCGCTTGATGAAGATATTTGACGTCCACACGCACATATACCCCGACAAGATCGCCGAGCGCGCCGTTGACGCGCTCGGAAAATTCTATGATTTCGTCCCCGAGGGCAAAGGCACTTACGCCGACATGACGGAAAACGACGCGAAAAGCGGCGTTAACGGCTTCCTTCTGCTCTGCGTGGCGACGAACGCGCATCAGATCCGCCGCGCGAACGAAGCCGTCGCCGACGCCGTTAAAAGAGGAAGGGCTGACGGGTTCGAGGCTTACGGCTTCGGCGGAATGCATCCGTGCGAAAACATGGAAGAGGAGATCGGCTTCTGTCTTGACGCTGGGCTGTCCGGCATAAAGATCCACCCCGACATACAGGGCGTCGACATAGACGATCCGCGTCTGTATCCGCTGTACGACGCGGCGAACGGCAGATTCCCGATCTATTTCCACATCGGCGACGACCGCCCGCAGTACCGCTTCTCCACCCCGGAAAAGCTTTCAAAGATAATGAAAGAATTCCCACGCCTCGTCGCCGTCGCCGCGCATCTCGGCGGCTATATGGCGAGCGACGAAGCGCTTCGGTATCTCTGCGGCTGCGACCGGCTGTGGTTCGACACCTCGTCGGCGCTCTGGGCGATGACGCCGGAGAGAGCGGACGAGATAATAAGCCGGCTCGGCGTATCGCACATGATGTTCGGCACGGATTACCCGGTAAAGCTGCCGGAAACGGAGCTTCCGAGATTTTACAGACTGAGTCTGACGGATAAAGAGCGGGAAGACGTGCTGTATAACAACGCGAAAGAATTTTTGAGAATTCAGAATTAAAGGGCGAATTTGCTTTTTCAGAGGCGGTCAATATGAAAAGATTTATCGTTATTATTCTTATTGCGGTCATTGTACTCGCTTCGTGTAATACGGACGTGCTGGAACAGACGGACACCGCGACGGCCGGACCGGCCGTGACCGAGGCTCCCTCGACGGAGACCGACGCCGCCGTGCCCGACGACGATCTGAGCGCCGATGCGCCTGCCGTGGCAGACGGATTCGCCTTCAGGACGGCTTATAAGGATCCGGTGACAGAAAACTCCGGCAGCAAAAAGATAAAGGTCGGCGACGTGAAGCTGACCGTCGAGTACGAGAGCACGTTTTACGGTCCGGAAAGCCTCGTCAAGCGCGACACGCACGTCTACGGATATCTTTACAAGCTGTCTCGCTATACCGGAGATATGCCGTCGGGCGAGGGCTATTATTTCGACGATTTCAACGGCGACCGCTACGACGATCTGGCGTACTTCGACGGCGGCGTCATAAAGATATACGCGTCGGCGAAGAAGAATTCGAAATACAACGACGACACAGTGTCGTATTCACAGAAGTTATCTTTTTCCGGAAAGCTCTGCGGCACCGGTGATTTCAACGGCGACGGATACGCCGATCTGCTGTTCTACACCGAAAACGGACGCGCCGTGATCGGTTACGGCAAAGAGGCCGGATTCGATTACGGATCGGCGGGGACCCTTCCCGCTCCGTTTGCGCTCGACGCCTCGATGATCGCGGCGGGCGACGCCGACGGCGACGGCAGGACGGATATAATCGCCGTCAACGGCGCGGAATACGCGAGCTTCACGGTGGGCAAACAGACGTCTCTCTACCATGCGGACAGTCTCGCGGCGGCGGACGGTTACAGGCTGTGGTGCGTCGGCGACGTCAACTGCGACGGCATGTGCGATCTGATCACCGTTGTCGGCGACAAGCAGATCAAGACGTATTTCGGCAAGACCGACGGCACCTTCGGACCCGGCAAAGATGATCCGGCAAACCCGAACCTCTGCCCGGAGTATATGTGCGAGAGAAAGCCGGGTTACGTGACGACCGCCGACCTCAACGGTGACGGAAACAAGGACGTAGTCTTCACAGAAGCGAACAAAAGCTCGATGTTCTTCCTCACGTATCCGTCGGACTTGCCCGCGTACGACTATTCAACGCACATAATAAAGACCGACGGAGGATACATTCTGTACAACGGCGGGCGCTACACCGATTACGACAAGGAGAAATACGGTTACAACGAAGGGGATCACGTGCTCGTGTATCTGTCGGACGACGGCGTCATCTGGCACAGGAACCTCGACGCGCCTGCGTTTTACCTCGGCGGCGAGCTCGGCGTCAGCGGGCAGTGGTGGAGCGGCAACACGATCGAGCCGGAGGTGATATACGTCGACGGCGTGTACCATATGTACTGGCAGTGCGAGAACTACACGACGTACAAAGGCACGCTGATAGGCGCCGACCGCATCGGATATGCGAAGTCGACGGACGGCATACATTTCGAGCGGTACACGGAAAGACCGGTCATAATAAACGATCCCGAATTTATCGGTTACGACCACGAGGAGGCGATTTACGTCGCCGACGATCCCGACGGCAAATGCTTCTGGCTGTACGTCAGGCGCACCGTAAACAATTCGGGCTCCGCGTTCATCCGGATCAGGTCGGCCGATCCGACGTGCTTCGATTACAACGACGCGGAAGCGGTCAGCGGATTCGAGCAGCTCGGCAACCAGACGGGATATCTTAAGCTCGACGACGGCTCGAAGATCTTCGTCCGCATCACGTTTTCCGGCAAAACGCCGGCCTTGCAGATATCAGACGACGGGCTGCGGTGGAAGATGTCAGGAATTTCGCTTTCAGGCGTCGATCAGGATTCGGACACGGACAGGAAAAACTGCTATTTCTGCGGATTCTCCACGGTAAACGGCACGGGCGAGATCGAACGCTCGAAAGACGGCTCGTATACGTTCATATACGGCGCGTGCTGTTCGAAATCTCCTGTCGCCCCCGATATATTCTACGCAAACGTAGGCCGCGGCACGTGCAGACTGAGGCTGACGGTCGAATAATCAAACAGATAAAAAACCCGCTGCGGCGTTCAAGGGGCCGCAGCGGGTTCGTTTTTTTCGTAAATCACGATTTTTATATTCAGACCGGGAATTTTTTCGATAATATCTCTTTGAGTTTTTTCAGCGGCGTGTCGTTCGCGTTGTCTATCAGCGTCACGCCCATTTCGGCTGCGCGCTCGGTCACGGGATCAAACGCCGGCTCGGAGCAGACGAGCACGGGCACGGCGTATCTGCCGCCGTACTGATCCGACATCGTCAGTATCTCGTACAGATGCTCCTTCGTCGGCTTGCAGTTCTTGCAGCTGACGAGGACGGGACGGTTCTTATACACGGCGGTGACGTCGATCTCGTTGACCGGGTCGCCGCGTTTTTTCGTTATCAGCCCGTCGAGGTCGAGCATCACGCCGGTTCGCACGTCGGAGAATGAACCGCACTCGCCGAGCGCGAGGCAGGCGTACAGCTCGAGCACCGTGCCGCTTTTCTCGTAAAGCTCTGCCGTCGCGGCGCGCGGCGAAAGCTCGTACTGTAAAAACGTCCTTCCCTTCTCGTCGACGTAGAGGCTGTCGTTCTTTATCACCCCGCGGCGGCGGAGCAGTCCGGTGATGCGCTCGACCGTCTTTCTGTCGTCGGCGCGGGACAGTTTTCTTTTGACGCAGTTTCCCTCTCGGAAGTTCGTCATGCTGCAGAACCTGTTCCAGTCGGACGGCACGGATTTGACGCAGTCCCACATACGCATTATCTCGGTGCGCAGCGCCGCGCTGCTCTTTATCCTGTCGTACGTGACAGACGACGATATGACGAGACCGCCGGAGAGGCTTATCAGCTCGTCCACGCGGAACGTGTGCTTCGGATAGTTCGGCGTATACTCCGGGAACTGCGTGTACTGCACGCCGTTTTTCACGTCGTTGCTGACGACCTTTATATTCCCGGCGTCGCCGCAGACAAAGATGCCGACGGCGGCGGAAAAGATCTGAGAACCGCCGGTCAGGTCAAATACGAATTCATCCTCTCCGCGCATCATCTCGTATATCGCTCTGAACGCTCCGCTCAGCGTCTTGTCGGCGACGGTGACGAAAAAGACCTCGGTGCCGAATTTCTCCGGCAAAAGCGACTCGATCACCTCGCGCGCGCGGCTGCCCGGTCCCTCTCCCTCGAAGCTGAAAAATATAACGCGGTCAAAATTTTCATACAGCAGCGGCGCCGTATTTTCAGTATACTCTTCTCCGAAAAACTCCATCAGTATCCTTGCCATAACGAACCTCCGGTGATTTTTTACTATTGTAATACAAAACGGCGCAAAAGTCAATGGGCGGGTATTGACTATTTTTCCGTATTGGTGTATAATGTACGCACAAAGGACGGTGATAACATGAATACCAACGCCGCATTGCCGACAAACGAAAGAAAGACGGAGACGATAAAACCCGACGGATGGGTGACGCCGGAATTCAAAATATCCGGAGCGTTCTCGTCGAACATGGTCCTGCAGAGGGATGAAGAGATCAAAGTCTGGGGCTTCTCGACCGACGAAGGCGGGCTCGTCACCGGCGAGTTCGACGGCTCGGTCAGCATCGCGAAGGTGCGCGACGGCAGATTCACGCTCGTATTCCCGCCGCGTCCCGCATCAATGCAGCCGAAGACGATGAGGATCCGCGACGATTCGCACGAGGTCAAATTCGACAACGTACTCACGGGCGACGTCTGGGTGATCGGCGGCCAGTCGAACGCCGAGATGAATCTGCGCTTCTGCACGCCGGACACTGTGCCGCAGCAGTTCGACACCGGCTGCGGTCTGCGGCTGTTCATGCAGACGCAGTACTATCCGTTTACGCATCAGCAGTTCTGCTCCGCGCCTCAGCCGGACGTCATAAATCCCGACTGGCGCTGGCGTCTGCCGGACGGCGAAAACTCCCTGTCGTTTTCCGCGATAGGCTGGTTCATCGGCAAGGCGCTGGTCGATACGCTGCAGATCCCGGTCGGCGTGATAAACATGTCGGCGGGCGGCGCGTGCATAAGAGAGCTCGTGCCCGCGGAGCTTGCCTCCGAAATGGGTTACGATTACGGCGCCAACGTCGTGCAGTGCGGTTACTACAACACGCTTATAAATCCGTTCCTCGGGCTGAGGTTCCGCGGCATGGTGTTCTTCCAGGGCGAAAGCGAAGGCGGTGCGGCGGAGCTTGCCGCCAGATACTGCCGCGAGCTGACGCGGCTCGTTGAGGACGAAAGAGCGCGCTTCGGCTTTGATTTCCCGTTCTACAACGTACAGCTCAGCTCGTACCGCAAAGAAGGAAAACAGTATTTCCCGTATCTTGAGACGGTGCGGCTCGAACAGTTCGACGCGCTGAAGACGATCCCGGACAGCACGCTCACGGTCGCGATGGATCTCGGCTCGCCCGACGACTGGGGCGATTTCGCGCACTCGCCGAAGAAAAAAGCACTGTCGAAGCGCATAAGCGACCTGATCCTCGCAAAACAATACGGCATAGGCTCGCAAAGCGACGCGAGCTCGCCCTCGCCCGTCTCGGCGACGGTATGCGGCGAAGCCGTCGTGATAAAGTTCTCCGACGTCTCGGACGGCTTGGCAAGCAAAAGCGGCGGCGACTCGGTCAGCGGCTTCACGTTCGGCGGCTTTGACGCTCAGATACCAGCGGAGGCGCGCATAACCGCGCCCGACACGGTGGAGGTGACGATACCCGAGGGCGCGGACGCATCCGCCGTCAACTACGCGTATTTCAGCGAGATAACGGACGAAAACGCCGGACTGATCAAATCGAACGGTCTGCCCTGCCCCGCGTTCAGGATCGAAACGTTATGAACGCCGCATAAATAAGACGTGCTCCGCCC
>JAFZRM010000083.1 GCA_017619885.1 Clostridia bacterium
GGGTATTATGATTAAGATCGGCGGGAGATCGGAAGTTACAGTCGCAAAAGAGAACGATCCCCGTGGTGAAGAGGTAGTCAAGAGTTATGAAGTGGATTATTAAATACGTCGGAGAAAAAACACAGCTTTATCTCATCGAGGACCTGAACGATCCCGACAGTTACTTCAAATTCGATGAAGACAGAAACGTTACCGAGTACATAATAAAGGATTCGCGTAAACAAAAAGACGTTCACCCGGTGATAATCCACAGTCTGTTCCGAAAGGAAGGCGGGTTTGTCGTAAAATCTCAGAAACTCCGTCTTATTTGGAGCGCTTTTCTTAACAGCGAAAACCATTCGTTATCACAGCGGGAGATCATCGACCTGATAGCTTCTGATTGTTCCAATAACGGCGGCAGCAGTTGGAACGAAATAATCCGGGAGATAAAAAAGCACCTCGGAGGCATAGATGAACTGGGTAAAAAATCCGATATCATCATAGCCAAAGACGGAGAATACTCCTTTAAGAACAGCGCCATCTTAAAACTCAGAAAGCCATACCTCGACGACTTTTTCACCACATCGCTCTCCTTTACTCCCCAGGTGACCACGTTCCCGACGGCGGATGACTGGTGGGTAAAAAACGCGATAGCGGATTTCATCGACCCGGAAGCGTCGGCAAAGATCTGTTTCTTTTGCGGAGCAGAAGGTTGCGGCAGAAGCTCTTGCCTGACAAAATACGCGTCTTATATCAACGAAATTGAGAAAGATTATACTTTGATCGCGTGTTTCGCGGGGAGCAAGATCATCACAAAGAGAAAAATGGTTTTCGCTTTTTTGGAAAACCTTATTTGCGTGAAAAGAGATCCCGACTTTATCGATCTGCTCTCTCTGATATGCTCCGCGTTCGGGATCCAGGACAAAAAATGCTTTAAAGATACTATCGACCTGATCGGGGACGAGTTGTTATACAAGTTCTTTATGTTCGCGCTTAAGCTGTCCGACAAGAAGATAATAATCATCTTAGACAGCATAGACAACTGCGACAAGGCGGGAAAAAAAGAGATATTGGAATACCTCATCGAGCTTTCGGATGAGATCCCGTTTCTGAAGATTATAATTTCAACAGGTAATACGAAAGAGATCCGTCCGACACAAAATGACAGAATAAACGAGATAGATCTCTCGGCATTTGACGAATACGATCGTGAGATATGCGCAGGGATCAACAGCGCGTCGACAGACGCTTTTTATGATGATCTGCTGGTAAACAATCCAGATCTTGCGGAGATCGGGATGTTGGCAGCATTTCTGAAAAAGGCCGGCTTCACGACCTTGTCCGCCGACGTCGTATTAAGAATGAACTCCGTAAAAAAGAAGGTATGGCTTGCTCAATCCAACGGTATATTTACTCTTGATGATGAAAAACACATACGGTTCCCCGAAAATGACGAGGGGGCGTATGAATACTTCTGCAGGCTTCTTGAGAACGAGGAAGATAACGACCTTATAAGCGAATCCTTTGAGCAATACTGTGAAAATATGATCAAAAACGCGGGATACAAGTCCATTCACGTTGATGATCTCCTGCTCATCAAAAAGTATGTCGACAATCACGCCGATTACGAAACGAAAGCCCTTTTGAGAAGCAGCTACGTTCAGTTCGGGCTATACATAATAATAGCTCTATGGGATAATTATATGTCGTTTTACGAGAATAATACGCGGCATATCGATTACTGGATCAATACGACAAAAGCCATTTTTGAATACGTTCGCAAAGAATACAATAAACTCCCTTCGGCTGACCGTGAATTCTTAAAAGAACTGCTCATCAACGCAAGGATCAGAGAAGCTTACGGATTGTATTATAAAGGAAAAGTTTCTCAAGCCGTCACGCTTCTGAAAGAGATACGTGACAATGAAATTGAAAGGTATGAAGACAATTATCAGGTAAGATATCAGATCGACGAATCTTTAGTCTTCTGGCTGCGCAAGACCGATCCTGAGGATTCGCTGAAAATCAGCGACGATTTTATAAGATATGCCGATTCAAAAGATATCGACATGGAAGATGAAGCATACGGGACCGTTTCATTCTACGGTTGTATCGCTTTATATGAGCTGGCGGTCAGGAAAGATGAGAACGGGCAAATAAACGAAGGGCTTTTGCTCGGCGCGGTCGACAGGATCAACGAGCTTTTGGAAAAGCTCTCCCGTACCGAATCACACAACGAGGATTCGCCTGATCCTATGTTCAACAAGTTCAGGCTGCTGCTCGTTCAAGTGCTTTGCAGACTGGGGCGATATGACGAGTGCATCCCGCTTTGCGAAAAAGAGATCGTCAGCCGCGAAGCAAAGGGCTTTCGCTATGACAGCATTTTCCTTATAAACGCATTGATCACATTGGCAAAGATATATACTTATAAATACAGGGACTCAAAGACCACGGATAACGGGCTTTATGAAAAAGCCGAGAGCATTTTAAGAGACGCCAAGAAGCGCCTGTCCGGAAGCATCCGGGAAGGACAAGCTGAATTGGTTTATGCGGAATTGTCGGAATTAAAGTATGTACGGACCAAAGAAACCAAATACCTGCAAAAAGCGAAAGCACTGTTGCAGACGGCGGCAAATAGGTACAGAATAATCGGCGGGACAGATCACTACGATTATATCTGCTCAAATAATAAGCTGACAAAGCTCTGAGAAACATATACGTTCCCGAACGGGACTGATTGACACGGCAGGATGCCGCAGCGGTATACCGGGCTTTGAAAAAACACAAACAAAAGAGAGGATGAAAATCCTCTCTTTTGTTTGTACACCCGAAAGTACGGCTCTTCGACAAATATCCCATTCAGCCGATATGCTCCGGGCATCCTCGGTGAGAGCATAATAACGCCAAAAATGCGATTTTTCACCGTTTTTTATTACAACTCACATATTCTCGCGGGCAACACACATAATCCCGCAGTCTAATTGACATGTTTAATCAGAAAACATCTGGTACAATATGCATGTAAACAAACGGCGGACACCGCCGAATCTGAAAGGAGTTTCCCCTATGAAAACGAATTCCACCCTCACCCGACTTATTGCCGCTATGCTTGCGATCATGTCGCTCCTCGGCGCATTCGCGATCAACGTTTCCGCGGCAAAAGAACCTGCAGCGGCAAAGCTCAGCGAAATCCCCACAGAAGGTTTTCTGTGGCCTGCAAACAAAAAGCAGGTCATATCCTCTCCGTTCAATCTTGATTCCAAAACACTTCAGAACCAACGCAAAAAATCAGTTCCGGACTCCCCCGTTCATTCCGGTGTCGATATCGGCGGAACGTTCGACGTTCTTGCAAGCCGCTCCGGTAAAGTAGTTTACGTTCAGAATAAGGGATCAAACATGGGAAATTGTTGCTATGTCGAAATTGAACACGAAGTAAGCGGAAAAGTCTTCTATACCCGTTATTTACACTTCAAATCCGGTTCGATCACGGTTAAGAAAGGTCAGACAGTTACCGCGGGACAGGTGTTGGGGACCAGCGGCAACACCGGATACTCGTACGGATCTCATCTCCACTTTGAAGTCAGCACGGTCAGAGGCGGTTCAACTGACATCGCCAAGAAAATGAACGTAAATCCGAAGACGTCATTCGGCGTCAAATACAACAGTACATATTCAACAAAAGCAAACAAGGCTGAAATCGACAAACATGCCGTGATCGATTACAGCTTTAACGCCGACGAGGTCAAGCAGCTCAATGAATGGCAGAAAGGCACAAATCGCTGCTTCACTCCCAAGTATTATTACGTTGCAAAGGACGGAACGACCCGCACTTATCCCGCGGAGGCAGCTTCCAAGGTCGAAAAGCTCAAAAAGAACGACATCGTGTACGTCACCGAGGAAGGCTTCAATGCTTACGGCAACAGATGGTTCAAGGTCCGCTCTCTGAACAGCGACAAATACTCCTATATTTATGAATCCTACATCGGCAAGGAAGTGACATCCTCGACTCTCGCAAAGCCGGCATTCTGCCTGTTCAGCCCGAAGTCGGCCGGCAACAAGACGGTCGAGATCAAGCTGAAGAGCGCCGCCGCAAAGGGATGCATCTACGTCGCGAAGTTCACTTATAAATCCGGCGGCAAAACGGTAAGCAAGACCGCGGAGTTTTCCGGGAGCAGTTTAAATTACCGCATCGGGACGACCGGCAACTGCACCATTGTAGTGTACACCAAAGTCAACGACAGCGCAATGGAAGTCAAGAGCGCTTCCACATCCGCAGTCACGGTTAACGTTAAGAATTGACCCTGAACGATCGGCTCCTATGACAAATCCGCCCGGATGATCCGGGGCGGCGCACAAAAAGCTCCCCGCACAAGCGGGGAGCTTTTTGTTTGCTTATCCTTATTTCGCCGGGTGGAGCTTGCAGCGGTAGATGCGGAAGTAGTGCGGCTCGACGGTCGCGTTGAAGCCGCCGACGCAGTTGAGATACTGCTCGTCGTTGACGGTGTCGAACAGATCGAGCGCCATACCCGTGGACTTATGCAGACCGAAGTTGTAGAACTCGCACGGGACCTGCTGCTTGTCCTCGCTGAAGTTGAAGTAGCCGAGCGCATACTCGCCGTCCTCGAGGTGCTTGAGGAACGAATAGCACTTGCCGGTCTTCTGAACGAGGAACGGAGGACGGCACTCGGCGTCCTGATTGATGCGGATGAGCTCCTTGTTCATCAGAGTATCCTTGGTCGCCTTCGACATATTGCGGATATCGCAGCCGATCATAAGCGGGCTCTGGAAGAAGCACCACAGAGCGAAGTGGAACAGATACTCCGGCTCGGTGCAGCCGCCGACGGCGACGTTGCCCTTGCCGTACATACCGGTGATGAGCATATCGATATCGTTGAAGCAGCCGGGCGTGTTATACATCTGCTTGTCGAACTGGCTGATCGCGATGTTCATGAAAGAGCCGTAGCTGTCGTTGATGTCGCCGGTCGAGCGATACAGATGCGCGCCTGTGGAGCGGATCCAGCTCCAGACGTCCTCAGCGCCCCAGTTGCAGGCGGAGAAGACGATGTCGCGGCCGGAAGCCTTGAGAGCCATTGACATACGGTTGTAGAGAACGCGTCCCGGAAGCTCCGGCTTGTAGCAGTTGTCGTATTTGAGGTAGTCGACGCCCCACTCCGCGAAGGTCTTCGCGTCGATGAACTCATAGTCGTACGACGCCGGATAGCCCGCGCAGGTGAGCGGACCGTCGCAGGAGTACATACCGAACTTGAGTCCCTTTTCGTGGATGTAGTCCGCGAGCGCCTTCATGCCGCTCGGGAACTTGACGGGATCGGCGACAAGGCATCCGTTCTCGTCGCGTCCGGTCGTGAGCTGCTTGCCGTTCTCGTCGTTCGTGCCGCGCACCGACCAGCAGTCGTCGATGACGACGTACTCATATCCGGCGTCCTTCAGTCCGCTCGCGACCATAGCGTCGGCGGTCTCCTTGATGAGGTCCTCGTTTATGTTGTTTCCGTAGGTGTTCCACGAGTTCCAGCCCATCGGCGGTCTTGTAATAAGCATAGTTTTCTCCGTAATTTCACGTATTTCCGACGTTGTCGGATTCTATCTAAATGTTACCATATCATAAGCCGCCGTGTCAAGTGTATTCTTCATTTTCGACGGCGTTTTTTACGCTTTCCGCGCCTTTTTTTACCTCTTGGCGCCAGTTTTCGACCTGATACGAAAAACCGCTTTACAAATAAGGCGCGTCGGGTTATAATGGTAGCGTAAAGAGGAAGGGGGCGAAAGGCGCATGAAAGTCCGGATCGAGATATCCGAAGACGGCGACGAAGAGGTCGTCATCCGCGCGCGCTCCCTCTCCGACGAGGTGCGCCGCATAAGCGAGGCGGTGACCGCGGCGGCGGGCGGCGAGGCGACGCTGTCGCTGACCGACGGCGAGAGCGAGTATTTCATCCCCGTCGCGTCGCTTCTCTTCTTCGAGACTGACGGTGGGCACACGACGGCGCACACCGCGGACCGTATGTACTACACCGCCCGCAAGCTCTACGAGCTCGAGGCGATCCTTCCCCGCACGTTCGCCCGCGTGTCGAAGTCGTGCGTCGTCAACACGGCGCTGATCTCGTCGATCAAGCGAAACCCGGTCGGAGCGAGCGAGACGCTGTTCGTCGGGAGCTACAAGAAGGCGTACATCTCTCGAAGCTATTACAAGGCGGTGCGCGAGCTCATCGAGGAGACGCGTATCAAGAGGTGACATTTCGGGGACTGCAGCCCCGGTCGTCATATATCATTTGAAAAACTCGAAAGGCAGGATAAATAAATGAAACACACA
>JAFZRM010000006.1 GCA_017619885.1 Clostridia bacterium
TCGGTATCATCACGAGCGCGATCGAGGAGAAGATCGACAGTCTCAAAAAGGGTAACTCCTTCGTGCTTGAAAAGGATCACATAGTCGTGCTCGGGTTCTATCCCGGCGAATACACTCTGCTCAGCCAGCTGATCCTCGCGGCGTCCGGCAAGCCGGCGTGCGTCGTGGTCGCGGACGATCTCGACCGCGAAGAGATGGAGCAGAACATCTTCGAGAACCTCGACGTCCCGAAGAATTTCCGCATCGTATGCCGGACCGCCGACATAACCGACCCGGCGTCGCTCGAGAAATGCTCGATCGACACGTGCCGGACCGTCATAATCAGCCCGACGGACGACATGAGGACGATAAAGACGGTCCTCGCGGTCTCGGCGCTGCTTGAGGAAAAGAACGTCAGCAGCGTGGGAATCAACGCGATAATCTCGAAGAACGAGTACCGCTTCCCCTCCTCGCTCGCACAGGCGCACAACATAACGGCGCTTCAGACGAACAGCATACTCGCGAAGATGATCGCCCACTCCTGCACGCAAACGGGACTTTCTGAGACGTTCCGCGAGGTCTTCAACTTCGAGGGCTCGGAATTCTATCTGGCTGATATCCCCGACGCGGCCGGGCTGACGTTTGCCGGGCTGATGAGCCGGCTTGACGGCGCGATCCCGGTCGGCGTGCTGCGCGACGGCAAGATGACGACCAACCCGCCGGCGGATCTTACAATTGCCGACGGCGACAGGATCCTCGTGTTCTCCGGCGAAAGCGACTCGGTGAAGCTGACCCCGCCCGGACAGGGCGGCGAGAGCGTCCGCCGTCAGGCGGTCAAGCCCGACGAGGACAAGACGGACACCGTCATAATCGGCCACAACGAAACGCTGCCGGTGATCCTGAAGGAACTGCCGGAGAACGTATCGCGCGTTTATCTGTCCGATCAGCAAACGACGGAGGAGGAGCGCGAAGAGCTGCGGAAGGTTGCCGACGAAAGAGGTCTTTCGCTCGTTTACCGCGAGGGCGATCCGCGCTGTGAGGACGTACTGCTCGAGCTGGCGCGCACGGCGCAGCATATCGTCATACTGAGCGACCACGACACCGATCCCGAGGAAGCTGACATGGAGGCGGTGTTCCTGCTTCTGAACCTCAGAGACATAAGAAAAAGATACGGTCTCGGCTTCAACATCACGGTCGAGATGCAGAAGGAGCAGAACCAGAACCTCGTCGGGCGCGGGGATCACACCGATTTCCTCGTCGCCTCGAGCATGTCGTCGCTGATACTGGCTCAGCTCGCCGAAAATCCCGAGCTGATCGACGTTTTCCGCGAGATACTGTCAAACGAAGGCAGCGAACTCTATCTGAAGAACGCCGGCTCGATGGATCTGGTAGGCTCATTCACGGTGCGCGAGCTGCGCGAAATAATGCTTTCCAGTCGCTGCATACTGCTCGGTTTTCTTGACCGCGATAAATACAGCAGGTTCAATCTGCCGCTCGACGAGACGGTTGAGCTGACCGAACAGGACTGCCTGATAGTCTTAGGCGAGGATTGATACGTACGTGTTTATATATTATTATATATCACCCCTTGACAAAACGGGCATTTTGTGGTAATATAAAGCAAATAAAAAATCCAGGAGGCACATAAATGAAGCACATCAAAACAATAAAGACCCGCGATCTGTGCGAAAGCGCCAAGAACGGCGGCTGCGGCGAATGCCAGACTTCCTGCCAGTCGGCCTGCAAAACGAGCTGCGGCATAGCGAATCAGAGCTGCGAGAACAAAAACAAATAATCACAACTAAAACGCCGCCGCACAAGGCGGCGTTTTAAGGATCGTAAGAAAATGATACACCAGTACAAACTAAACGGATACAACATAGTGCTCGACGTCTGCTCGGGCTCCGTCCACGTCGTGGACGACGTCGGCTACGACGCGATAGCGGCATACGAGAGCACGGACAGAGATCTGCTGCTGTCACAGCTGCTCGACAAATACGAAGACGAAGGCGTCACCGCCGAGGAGATAGCCGAGTGCCTCGGGCAGATAGAGGGGCTGAAGCAGTCGGGAAAGCTTTTCTCGCCCGACACGTTCGAGCCGATGGCGCCGGAGCTGAAAAACCGTTCGTCCGGCGTTATCAAGGCTCTTTGTCTGCACGTTTCGCACGCCTGCAATCTTACCTGCTCCTACTGCTTCGCCGGTCAGGGCAGGTATCACGGCAAGAGCGCGCTGATGAGCTTTGAGGTCGGCCGGCGGGCGCTCGATTTTCTGATCGAAAACTCCGGCAGCAGGCGCAACCTCGAGGTCGACTTTTTCGGCGGCGAGCCGCTGCTCAATTTCGAGGTCGTAAAACAGCTCGTAAGCTACGCGCGCTCCGTGGAAAAACAGCATAACAAGAATTTCCGTTTCACCCTGACGACGAACGGCGTGGATATCGACGACGACGTGATAGAATTCGCGAACCGCGAGATGTCGAACGTCGTGCTTTCGCTCGACGGCCGCAAAGAGGTCCACGACAGATTCAGAGTGGACGCCGCGGGCAGAGGCAGCTACGACGTGATCGTGCCGAAATTTCAAAAGCTCGTGCAGGCGCGCGGCGGCAAGCAGTATTATATGCGCGGCACGTTCACGCATCACAACCCGGATTTTTTGGAAGATATAAAAGCTATGCTCGATCTCGGCTTCACTGAGCTTTCGATGGAACCGGTGGTTTGCGCGCCCGACAGCCCGTCCACGCTGACCGAGGAGGACAAGCCGATAGTTTATAAACAGTACGAGGACCTTGCGAAGCTTATGATAAGCCGCCGCAAAGAGGGACGGCCGTTCACGTTCTATCACTACATGATAGACCTGCAGGGCGGTCCGTGCATTTACAAACGTATATCGGGCTGCGGCTCCGGCACGGAATACATGGCGGTCACGCCGCAGGGCGATCTGTACCCCTGCCACCAGTTCGTCGGTGAGGAGAGATTCCGTCTCGGCAACGTCCGGGACGGCGTGACGAACACGGCGGCCCGCGACGAATTCGCCGCTTGCAACGTCTACGCGCGAGAGGAATGCCGGAACTGCTGGGCAAGGCTTTACTGCGCCGGCGGCTGCGCCGCGAACGCCTATCATTCGACCGGTTCGGTCAGCGGCGTATACGCATACGGATGCGATCTGTTCAGAAAGCGGCTTGAATGCGCGATCATGGCGGAGATCGACAGGATTTACAGCGAAGATGAAGACTCCGATAATTGATTTCATTGAGGATTACAAAAGCGAAAAGCCCCTGCGCCTGCATACGCCGGGTCACAAGGGCTTTGCTTTTTTCGGCCACGAGGCCGACGATATAACCGAGATACCGGGTGCGGACGAGCTTTTCTCCCCGACGGGGATCATAGCGCAGTCCGAGGATAACGCCTCCGGTCTTTTCGGCGCGCCCACGTACTATTCGACCGAGGGCTCGTCGCTTTGCGTGCGCGCGATGATGTATATGATCTGCCGCCGTCTCGGGCGGCCCGCGGTGATCCTCGCACAGCGCAACGCTCACCGCTCTTTCATCACCGCCGCGGCGCTGACCGGCGCCGACGTCGTCTGGATGGCGCCGCACGAAGACGACACCGTCCTGTCCGTCACGGTGACAGCCGGCGACGTGGAGGAGCAGATAAAGAAAGTCAAGCCCGACGCCGTATATCTGACTACGCCCGAATATCTCGGAAAGATCACGGACGTGTCGCCGATCTCCGAGGTATGCCGCAGATACGGCGTATATCTGCTCGTCGACTGCGCGCACGGCGCGTATCTGCATTTTCTGCCGAAACCCGCGGACCCGGTGACGCTCGGCGCGGACCTGTGCTGTACGTCCGCGCACAAGACGCTGCCGGCGCTGACCGGCGCGGCTTATCTGCACGCGCCGGGATTTTCGCCCGACGAGGCGCGCTCCGCGATGGCGGCTTTCGCCTCGACCTCGCCGTCGTATCTGATACTTCAGAGCCTCGACGGCTTAAACGCCTACCTTACCGGGTACAGGCGGCGCCTTCTGCGTTTCCTGCACCGCGTAAGCGGGCTCAAAGACGCGCTTGCCGCCGAGGGCTTCACGCTGTACGGCGACGAGCCGCTGAAGCTGACGATCATAACTTCGGCGTCAGGTATCACCGGTGCGGACACCGCAAAGTTTTTGCGCCGCCGCGGCATCGAGGCGGAATACTTCGACCGCGATTTCATAACGTTCATGCTCACGCCCGAGATCGGCGCCGACGGCTGCCGCCTGCTGCTCGCCGCTCTGCGCGATCTGCCGCGCGGCGAAGCGCTGCCGCGGACCGAAGACCGCTTCGTTCTGCCGGAGCGCGTGATGAGCATACGCGACGCTTTTATGGCAAAGAAAACGACCCTGCCGACAAAGGAGTGTATCGGCAGAGTCGCGGGGGACGTCTGTGTAAGCTATCCTCCCGCCGTCTCGCCCGTCGTATGCGGCGAGAGACTTGACGGGAAGACCGTTTCGTATCTGATCGAAAACGGCGTCGGTTTTTGTCAGGTGATCACGTGATATCGTGCTTTATCTCCGTCGGCGGCACCTCGAGCAGCGTCGGGTTTTTCAGATAAGCCGTCAGGCGTTTGAACGCCGCGGCGAAATAGGAACCCGAACAGATGCGCTCGTCCATGACGACGCCGAGCGGAAGCGTGCGTTCGAACACGACCTCGTCGCGGCTGAGTCTCGGCACGACGCGCGGATTGCCCATCGTGATGCCGACGCTCGTGGTGCCGAATTCGTACACGTGATGGTAGATGTGGTTCGTGCGGATGCTCGCGAGGTTCGATATCAATAGCGACTCGTGGAAGGGCGAGGCGTCGATTATCTTCTTCGGAAGCAGACCGTGTCTGTCGAGGAACTTGAACAGACCGACGCCGAACGAGCAGAGCCCGGGTATGCTGAGCAGCGTTTTTATAAGCTTATCCGTCGAGTTGTTGTTCTCCACGTTTCTGTTCTTCTCTATGTATTCGTCGATTTTGCGCTGTACGTCGAAAACGGTGTCGTTCAAATCGAAATAGATCTTCGACATCGTGCCCTCCTCGCCGCCGGATTTGAGCACGACGAGACCCGCGCAGAATTCCGTCCTCGTATAGATTCTTTTATTGACGACGAAGCGGTTCAGCGCCGGGAAATCGCACGCGGTGCGCAGATAGCCCGCTAGCAGCAGCCCCATCGGGGACAGCGCCATGCCGCGCTCGTTTCTTACTTTATGTATGTACGCGTTCATCGGATCGAGCGGCAGATCCACCGTGATCATGTTCATCGAGTCCACGCGCTTATCCATAATAAAAGCCGCGACCTGATACATCGGATCCGCGTTCTTTATTCTTTTCCCGTCCGGTCTGTTCATAGTATTCTCCCGAAATTGTTTTCTTTGTTGTTTATACCGCGATTATATCACATAGTTACATACGTTTCAAGTCAATTTATTAAACAGGTCAAAAACATGAAAAAAACCGAACTCGCCGCAATCGTCACAGAACGGCTCAAAGAAAAATACCCGTCCGCGCAGTGCGCGCTGCGCTACGACGGCGACCCGTGGCGTCTGCTCGTCATGGGCAGGCTCTCCGCGCAGTGCACCGACGCGCGCGTCAA
>JAFZRM010000084.1 GCA_017619885.1 Clostridia bacterium
GGGGGGAGGGGGAACCCCCTGACGCGCCGAGGAACGAGGCGCACAATTCGTCCCGCAGCAGGGGTTCCCCGCCGCGAACCGGAGAGCGGTGGGGGGTTCCCGCAGGGACTCCGATAAATGCGAAACAAAAAAGCGCGGGTCTGCGTGATCCCGCGCTTTATGTTTCACTCAAGAATATTCGTCGTCAGATAATCCGCGCCCCATCCGGCGTACTTTTCGCCCAGGTCTTTATCGTCGACCGTCCAGATATTGATCTTCTTTCCCGCTGCTTTGATATCGTCGAACATCTCCTTTGTCAGCGGCGGATAGCAGATATCGATATCAAGTCCGTACTCTTTCACGAACGCCTTTACGTCGTCGTTCCAGGCGCCCGTCAAGAACTGCGCGGGCTGATCGGGTAGATATTCTCGCAGATACACGAGGTCCTGACGGTGAAACGAAATGAATATCGTCATGTCGAGATGTCCCATATCGCGGATGATATCGGCTATCTCGCGCACGTGCTCCGCTTCAAACGGAGTCTTCAGCTCGAGCACGGACACCTTGCCGTATCTGTGACAGAGCTTTATGTAATCCTGCAGCGTCGGGATGCGTATATCCGCGCGGTCGTTTGTGCCGTCTACGTCCATGAGCTGGATCGACTGCAGCTGCTCCAGCGTCGACGCCTCGACGTCCATATCGACGCCTGACACGCCCTTCGTATTGCTGTCGTGGATGCAGACGTATTTGCCGTCAGCCGTCCTGTGCACGTCGGTCTCGATACCGAAATACTTCTCGCGGTTGCAGGCGGCGGTGAACGCCTGGTTCGAATTGCCGCGTTCAAGCCCGAAAAGGCCCTGATGCGCGACCATTTTCATGTTTTTGCTGTCGATCTTTATCGTCGTCTTTGCCATGTTCTGTCCTCCTACAGATCCGTTTCCGAAAACGGGAACAGTTTTTCTATCGTTTCAAAATGCTTTCTGCCAAACGGCAGCGGCGGGAGCAGGAATAAATAACGCTTCTTCTTTTTCGTTATGACTGCCACTACGCCACCGACACCTCTGATCCGGACGAAATCTTCTTCCGGCAGATCCGTCCTGTTTCCGAAATACGTCGACAGCTCGATTTTGCCGCCGTTCTTTGCGGCAAAGCCGACGCAGTGCCAGCACAACAGAAACAGCGCCGCGGTGATCAGACCGACGATGACCGCCGCTCTTATGACCGGCGGCAGCCCGTCCGTGTTATCCGTGACGACCGAGCCGATTATATTTACCAGCAGCAAAAACGTTGCGAGTGAAAACCCGCCCGTGACCGTCATGGTGATCGCCCGGGGAATGATGAGCGCGCGGTTCAGTTTATCGAGCTGCATCATTTATCCTTCTTTCCGAATATCTTCTCAAAAAATTCCTTCGAAAACAGGCCCTTGCCTTTGCTTTCCGACTGCCCGGGCGACGTCGTCTGAGGCGGCTCCGGCACGTATGCCATCGTATTGCGCATCGGGCGCATCGCCGCGCCCGGGATCTCGATCTTTCCTATATCCTTGCGGCGTATGAACACCGACAGCGGCGGCTGTGCGTCGCAGACCATCTCATATCCGGAGATCATATCCGGCTCAACGTCTAAGCTCGAGAACATCATGATGCCGGACACGGTCAGATCCTCGTCGTTGAGGAACACCCTGTCCGGCGACGATCTGTACGACACCGCGTGGAAGTTCGCGCTGTCGAGTTCGCTGTCGTCGAACATATACGAGATCCGGTTGTCTTTGATCATCAGCTTTGACTTGATTTTGCCGTCTTTACGCCATTCGATCCATTCTCCCTGCAGACTTTTTAGGTATTCATCGTCGCGGATCAGATAATTGTAAAACGGATCGTGATCGACCTTTTTCATCACGTAGTGGTCGTCGCCGGTGATCGTATAGTGCGTATCCATATGGATCTGACCGTCCTCGTACCACAGCGCCGTTATATACCACATCGGCTCGCCTTTATAGGTTTTCGCGAGCGTCGTTTCGCCGATCTTGAGTTCCGTCTTCTCTCCCCTCTCGAGCGCGTCGGCGTCGTATTCGATCTCTGTCTTGAACACTACGCGCTTTCCGGCGTCGCGCAGCTCGAAGCTGCCGTCGCGGATGTCGAAATAATAGTGATATCCCTCTTCCCAGTAACCGTTCAGTTTATCGGAGTATTTCATGATCACGCCCTCCTTTTTTACGATTATAACACGGCGTCGCCGATTTTTCAATACGGTATATATGAATTTTGTCAAATAAACCGCCGACGGCAAAAACAGACCGGATATCCGGTCTGTCAAATGAAAATCAATAAAACGTTGCCACAGGATCTTCCGGCGCGGCGGCGGGTTTGACGTCGATCAGCGTCAGGACCGGGCCTTTTCTGCCGTACACGCGGCAGGGTTTTACGCGGATCTTCGCGGTGATATTCACCCACTGCTCGTTCTGCACGAGCTCGGCTCCGGTCTCGCAGAACAGTCCGCTGAACGCTATATCCGCGGCGCAGCACGTCATTATCGGACGCCCGATTATGAATCCGCCCTTCGGCAGCCGGTCGTATTTGCTGACCATTCCGGAAAAATTCACCGTTTTGCCGTCGTACTGGGGCATGTTTTCCGCCAGATCGCGGTATAAAAGCGCGTAATCGCGCTCCTCGACCTTAATGACCGGGGCGTTGACGTCGAACGGGAGCGGGTCTTCTATATCGTCGTACGCCGCCTGTCCGTTCGTCCTCTCGTAGAATATATCGGCGCGTCGCGTGACTCCGCGGACGAGCTTATGCAGTTTCTGTATATCCTCGTCCGGCTCGCAGCGGTTGAAAACGACGAGGTCGGCGTTGTTTATCTTGTCAACGACGAGATTGCGCATATTCGCGTTGTAAACGTCCACGGTCGACGCGTCGAAAAATGTCATCTGCTGGCAGATATACCAGTCCTGCGGCAGGGCGTTGATCAGATCGGTGATCAGCCACATGCCGTTGTATTCCATGAGCACGCGCTCCGGCCTGTATTTTCCGGCGAGCGCGCTCAGTTTATCGGGATTGAGTCTTCTCTGCTCGTCGATCACCTCGACGAACACGTTTTTGGAAATGAATCCCTCGGGATCGAGCTCCTCCTCGCCCTCCTCGCACAGTATCACGAGCGTGCGTTCGTTGCCGCGGTCGAAGAAGTTTTTATCCGCGAGAGTCTCCTGCAGGAATTTCGTTTTTCCCGCTTCGAGGAAGCCCGCGAAAAGATATACCGGATACTCCATACCGTTTCCCCGCCGTCATTCGGCGCGGAACAGCTCGTGCAGTCCCGCCTTGTCAAGTCCGGTGCCGATCACGCAGAGTTTGCCGATAACGTCCGGCGCGCCCGTGCGTATCTCTTTTTCGCCCGGCACGTAATCGAAATGTATCCATTCGCCAGATCCACCGTCCACGATGCCTTTCGCACGCAAGACCATGCCGTAGCGGCCGGTCATCAGCTCGTCGAGGCAGTCCTCGATCTGAGCCGCGGTGTACTTGCCGGACGTCTCGACGCCCCAGCTCGTGAACACCTCGTCGGCGTCGTGGCCGTCGTGGTGGTGATGGTGATGATGCCCATGCTCGTCATCGTCATCGTCGTGATGATGGTGGCACTCGCATTCCGGATCGTCGCACTCCTCGTCATCGTCGTGGTGATGATGGTGGTGATGATGCGCGTCTTTTTCCTTCTCCTCCTCGAGCAGATGGCGAAGCTCCGCTTCGAGAGTGTTCTTCTTCTCCATCGTTTCAAGTATCGCGCGGCCGTCGAGCTGATCCCACGGCGTGATGATGAGCGACGCGTCCTTATTGAGCGAACGCACAATCTCGACCGCGTCCTTCAGCTTGTCCTCTCTTATGCCGTCGGTCCTCGACAGTATCACGGACGACGCGAATTCTATCTGATTGCGGTAGAATTCCGCGAAGTTCTTCATGTACATCCGGCATTTTGACGCGTCGATCACCGTCGTGAATGCGTTGAGCTGAAGCCCTTCGACGCCCGCGTCCTGTACGGCGCGGATGACGTCGCTGAGTTTGCCGACGCCGGACGGCTCGATCACGATCCTGTCCGGATCGTACTGCGCCTTGACCTGCGCGAGGGCTTTGCCGAAATCTCCGACGAGACTGCAGCAGA
>JAFZRM010000085.1 GCA_017619885.1 Clostridia bacterium
CCGCCTCCTCCGGCGTATCCTCACAGAGCTCCGGGGCAGGGGCGGGTATCGGGGACGCGTACGCGGCTCTGTACGCGGCGAGCTTCGTGCGGCGTCTCTTGCTGTCCTTACGTATATTTTTTACGATGCCGAAGATCAGTATCGTCAGACCTGCGACCGCGAGCACGGCGCCGATCCTGAAGCCCTGAGGCGTATACGACATCTCGATCGTATGCTCGCCCTCCGGCACTTCAAACGCGAGCAGCGCGCCGAACACCTTGTTGTTCGCCTTGTACGGCGTCTCGCCGTCGTCCTCCGTAATATCGGCGTTGAGCTTGACGCGTTTGCCGTCGACCTTGACGGTCCAGCCCTTGTCGAACGGGATCGACGTATACATCATCGTATCGCCCTCCGCCATATTGACGACGGCGGAGATCTTCGTATCTGAGAACGAGGTAATCTGCGGCAGGCTCGCGGTGAGTTCGCCGTAGATCTCCTTGAACGTGTCGAGATTGAAATAGTAAACGTATCCGGTATCCTTATAGTAATACAGGTTTCCGGCGGAATCCCTGATGCAGACCTCGAGCTTGACCTCGTCGCCGGCTTTGAATTCGCCGAGATAGTACAGCGTGTGCGTTTCGTTGGTGAGATAGTTGAACGATCTCTTCGGCTCGGTCTCACCGTTCTCGTGCGTCGCCTGGACGCGGCAGAGCGTGTCGCGCGGATACTCGGACGGCAGCTGGAAGTAGACCGAGCCGTCCTTTTCGACGTTGAACGTGATCGTCAGCGTGCCGTTGGAGCCGGATTTGGAGTTCGCCCACTTTCTGTGGTTCTTGCTGACAGACGACTGCGTCAGCCCTTCCGAATCGAATCCCGAATCGCCGACGACGAGCGGCTCGTAGATCTGCACTTCCCGGCCGAGCATCGCCGAGATCATCGAATTCAGCACGTCCGGCGCAGAGAATTCGCTTTCGATGTCGTAATTCTGTATATCGGACGAGACGCCGAACATCACCGGCAGCGCGTAGTTGTTTATATACGCGTAAAGCATGTTCTTGTCCGGGTCGTATTCCTCGTCGGAGACGTCCTCGTAAAGCTTCGTCGGGTCCATCTCGGACAGGTACAATTCATATTCGGGAGGCAGTTTGTCTTTATCCTGATCGAGCACGTATTTGATGCCGATCAGCGAGTCGTTTACGACGTTGCCGCCGACGTATCTCGACCAGTGGGACTTCGACGCGTAGCCCATCTTGAACAGCAGTCTGATGGACGACGCGTTAAGCGTCGACGTGGAGTTCGAGATGCCGCGGATGCGCAGCGTCATATTGTCGTTGACCTTGCGGTGTTTTATCTTCTCCATTCGATACAGCGAGCTGTCGCTCTCCTGGACCGACCGCGTGATGCCCGACCACCGCTCCATGAACGTGACGTAGCTTTCCCTCGTCGAGTAATAGACGTCCTCGTGCAGGCGGAACACGTCGTATATGCCGTTCAGCATCAGTTCGAGGCAGACGACGGCGAGCACCGCGCCCGTCGCGCCGCGCTTCTTGTGAGCCGCCGCCCACAGCACCGCGAGCAGGATCCCGAGCATTATGATCGAGAACCAGATCGTGTAAAACGTCTGTATGAACGTGAATTCCTTGTCCGACGCGCGCTTTATCGTGAAATCCGCGTCAGGCAGCGCCTGGACAATGACGATCAGCACCCCGATGACGCCGCCGCAGCCGAGCACGGCGCGGTAAAGCTTTGCGTCAAGGCACCGGAACGCCTCGTACGCGAAGACGATCACGAGGAAGCAGAACATATAACTGTAACGGTAATTCAGCCAGTTCGGCTTCTGCAGACCGTGCCAGAACAGGTCTATCGTCGAGCCCGAGAACGAAAGCACCATCAGCGCGAGGATGATCCCGCTCATGATCTTCTCGCGGCCTTTGACGTTTCTCGAGATGAAGTACACCGGCAGAAGCGTCAGGCTGATCAGGCCGCAGTAGATGAACGGCAGACCGTTCGGGCGGACCGTGTCGTACGAGTTCGGCAGCATCTGCGTGAACAGCTTGATGAAGTCGAACCGCGCTTCGAATGCGTAAGACGGATTCTGGAACGTGTTCTTGCCGAACTGCAGCGAGAAGTACGTGGGCAGAAGTATCACCGACGCGATCATCGCGGCTACTATCGAATAGATCAGCCATTTATAAAACGCGTAGAAGAATTTCTCGAAATCCTTGAATGGATATTTGCTCAGGTAGTAATAGAAGAAATAAAGCGTCGAGAATATCGCCGTCATCCAGCCGATATAGAAGTTTGAGATGAAACACAGCGCCAGCGTCAGGCAGTACATGCTCGCCCGGCCGCGCCGGACGATGTTCTCGATGCCGAGACAGATCAGCGGCAGATATATCAGCGAGTCGATCCACATCGTGTTGTGCGCCTGCACCACGGCGTAGCTCGTCAGCGCGTAGCAGGTCGAGAAAATGACGACGTTTATGGGCTTCGACGGGCGGCTGTTGTGCAGATAAATACCGAACGTGAGTCCGCTCGCGCCGACCTTCAGCAGAGTCGACCACAGAAGGAATTCGGTTATTCCGTTTTCGGGGAAGAAGACGGACAGAAGCGCGAACGGCGACGCCACGTAATAGGCGTAGATGCCGGAGAATTCGCCGCCGAGCGAGCGGAACCACGTGTAGAACGGGCTTCCGTTCCCCTGGAATATGTCGCGCATCGCCTCGAAGAAGTATACGTACTGTCCGTTGAGATCGAGCACGAGCACGGATTTCTCCGTGATCGGGTATACGCCCTTTATCATGAAGATCACCCACATGATGCAGAGCGGCAGGAAAAATGCTCCTATAAGATAGAAGCTCCTTCCGTTCACGAGCCGCCATACCGCCCGTGAGAACACAGTCTTGCCTTTTTCGTTTTTCAGTTGAGGTGCCGTCATAACAGTACGTCCTTTTCGATCTGTAATAAAATATCTATCATTTCCGCTTCCGTCTGCGCGGTGTTGAGTCTCTGTCTCTGCACGGCGGAACCGTACATGCCTTTCGTGTACCACGCCATGTGCTTCCGCGCCTCGCGCACGCCGACGCGCTCGCCCTTGTCCGCGACGATCATCCGCAGATGCTCGGCGGCGCATTCGAGCCGCTCTTTTTGCGTCGGATACGTGACCGGCCGGCCCTCGAGCCCGGCGCGTATGCGCCCGAACACGAACGGATCGCCGAGCGCCGCGCGCCCTATCGCCAGCCCGTCCGCGCCGGTGACCCGAAGCGTCCGCTCGGCGCTCTCGTGGTCGGTCACGTCGCCGTTGGCGATCACGGGGATCTTCACGGCGTCCTTGACCGCCGCGATCGAGAACAGGTCGACCGTGCCCGGCGTATACATATCGGCGCGCGTCCTGCCGTGTACCGTCAGCGCCGAGGCGCCCGACTGTTCCGCCGCGCGCGCGAGCTCGACGCAGGTCTTGTGCTCCGAATCCCAACCGGTGCGCATCTTCACCGTCACCGGCACGGGCGAGACCGCTGCGACCGCCCCGATTATCCGCGCGGCAAGCGGTATATCGCGCATCAGCGCGGAACCGTCGCCGCCGCAGACGACCTTTTTCACGGGACAGCCCATGTTGATATCGATAGCGCACGGCTTTATTTCCGCCGCGTCGTACAGCGCCCGCACGGCGTACGCCGTCATCGCCGGGTCGTGCCCGAATATCTGCAGCGCGCACCGCCCCTCGCCTTCGCCTATCCGGGCGAGCGCGAACGTCTTTTTATCTTTGTAATACACCGCGGCGGCGGAGATCATCTCCGTCGTGGCGCCGTCCGCGCCGTATCTGACGCAGAGCCGCCGCATGGCGGAATCGGCGGCGCCGGCCATCGGCACAAGAAAAAGCTCCATATAAATACCCTGACGAGGCTTTGCCGCCTCTACACTTTCACATTTTCTATTCTACATTGGATTTATTAAAGCAAGGTTACGGTAATATTTAATAAAATTAAATTATTTGCCGACGCGCTCACGTATAAAAAAATGAAGAATTCACCGTTACGGCATTGACACGGCGGTCAATATATGATAAAATAAGCTGAGATCATATAAAGGAGGATACCATGGCAGATACCGTATTCTGCCCGGTCTGCAACGCACAGACCTCGGCAAACAGCAAATTCTGCGAATTCTGCGGATCGCCTATGAATCAGGGACCGGTCAACCCCACGGCGCCGGCCGGCGGCCCGAAAATAGAGGAATACAAGTGTCCCGCCTGCGGCTCACCGCTCGTCTTCTCGACCGACAGCGGAAAACTGAGATGCGGCGCCTGCGATAACGAGTACGAGATCGGCACGATACAGCAGTATCAGGAGAACAACACCGGAGCCGAGTTCGACTGGGGTACGTATTCACAGTCTCTCGGCGGGACTTTACCGGAGATGACCGTGTACATATGCAAATCCTGCGGCGCGGAGATAGTCACCGACGGAACGACGGCGGCGACTCACTGCCCGTACTGCGACAACGAAGTCGTCATCACCGAAAAGCTGACCGGAGCGCTCCGCCCGAACGGGATCATACCGTTCAAGGTCGACAAGAAAGGCATCAAGGAGAAGATCAAACAGTTCTGCGAGGGCAAAAAGCTGCTCCCGAACAACTTCTTCACCGATCAGATGATAGACGAGGTCCAGGGCGTTTACGTCCCGGTCTGGCTGTTCGACGGCAAGCTCAGCGGAACGATGGGCTTCGACGGCACCTCGACCTCGAGCTACACCGAAGGTTCGTACAGATACACCGAGACGAGGCATTATCTCGTAGAGTGCGACGGCGGCATGTCGTTTTCACGCGTGCCGGTCGACGGCTCCGCGAAGATGCCCGACGACCTGATGAACAGCATAGAGCCGTACGATTACTCGCAGGTCGTGCCGTTCGACGGACAGTATCTCTCCGGCTTTCTCGCCGACAGATACGACAAGGGTCCCGACGACAGCATCCCCACGGCGTCCGAGCGCATGATGAACAGCGCGACGAAGGCGTTCACCTCGGCGGTCATGGCGAATTCTCAGAAGGTCAGCAGCGTCACGATGAGAAACAACGGACTTTCGCTGATCGACCCGAGCGTGAAATACACGCTTCTGCCCGTATATCTTTTCAACTGCAAATACGCGGGTCAGATCTACCGCTTCGCGATGAACGGACAGACCGGCAAGCTCGTCGGCGAGCTTCCGATCGACAAGGGCAAGAAGCGCAAATACTTCTGGCTGCCGTTCCTCATAGCCGCGGCGATCGTTTTCCTCATACTGTTCTTACTGATGAGGTGATCATATGAAGAAGATATTATCAATCGCAATCACCGCTCTCATCTGCGCGCTGCTGCTGCTCCCCGTCGCGGCGATGCCGGACTGGTATCCCGAGGACGTGTATTCGTTTGAGGATTTCTACGGAACGGATCTGAAGCAGGTCGTCGACGACGCGGACATATTCACCGACGCGGAAGAGAAGGAATTCACCGCGGCGGTGAACTCGATAATCTCGAAATACGGCTACGATCTCGTGATCTTCACGGACGTCAGCACTTACGGCGTGGGCGAGCAGTACTACCCGGTCGACTTCTACCGCTTCAACGGCTACGGCAAGGGCGCTCAGCGCTCCGGCTCGGTGTTCTTCATCTGCATGGAGCCCGGCAACCGTTACTGGTGGTCGGCGGGCACCGGCGCTGCCGAACGCTATTACAACTATGAAAACGTGAACGCGCTCGACGACAGGATCGAGCCTTACATGAGAAGAGGCGAGTACGCCGAAGCCGTGCGCGTATATCTGCAGTCGATCGACGAGCTGTATACGAACGGCACGCTCGTCGAGGAGGTCGAAACTCCCGCCGCGCTCAAATATCTGACGATCGGCGGAATTTCCTCGATCGTGGGACTCATCACCGGCGCGATCGTCTCCGGCAAGGAGAAGGCGAAGATGCGCACCGTCGCGTACGCGACGTACGCGAACGACTATATCGTGCAGAACAGCTTTGCGTTAAGAGATCTGCGCGAAGCGTTCCTGTACAAGAACGTCACGAGGACGGTCATCTCGACCGACAGCGACAGGGGCGGCGGAGGCGGCAGCTCCCACAGCAGCGGATATCATTCGTCCGGCGGAGGCGGCGGATCGTTCTCGGGCGGAGGAAGGCATTTCTGATATGATCCTCCGTGTGATGACGTTCAATATCCAGCACTGTCTCGATTACGTGAACAGACGGATAGATTACGAACTTTTCGCAAAGACGATAGCGGAGTCGGGCGCCGATATCGTCGGGCTCAACGAAGTCCGCGGGCAGAGCGAAACGAAGGGCTACGACGCGCAGGCGAGGATACTCGCCGAGGGCGCCGGGTACAAGTATCACTATTTCGCGAAGGCGATAGATTTCAACGGCCGCGACCCGTACGGCAACGCGATACTATCGAAGCATCCGATAATCTCGGCGCAGACCGTTATGATACCGGATCCGCAGCCGAGAAAATATCTCGGATATTACGAGACGAGATGCGTCGGCAAGGTGAAGATCGACGTGAACGGAACGCAGCTCACCGTGCTCGCCGTCCATTTCGGGCTCAACCGCGACGAGCATGAAAACGCGCGCGACACGGTGCTTACGGCGCTGGAGGACAGCCGCTGCGTGCTCATGGGCGACATGAACGTGACGCCCGCGTCGCCGATACTGACGCCGATCCGCCGGCGTATGAAGGATACCGCGGAGCTGCTCTGCGACGGAAAATACACGTTCCCGTCCGACCGGCCGAAAAAGAAGATCGACTACGTCTTCGTCTCGCCGGATATCGAGGTGCTGTCGGCAAAGGTGCCGAAGCTCGTCGTCTCCGATCACCGGCCGCACCCCGCGGATATAAGACTGTAAACACAAAAGGCCGGAGAAGGCGTCTTCTCCGGCTTTTTCAGGAGAGATATGGTAAAGAAAGTCAAAATTACGATCAATTCAACGCAGAGGCTGACGCTGAGCCTGCCGGAGGACGATCCGCTGCCGGAGGACGGGGCGATCACCACGTCCGTCGAAAGCGAGGGCGAGCTCGTATACGAGGACGGCGTCTTCAGCATCAGCTACCCGGAGACGGAGGTCACGGGACTCGACGGCTGCATAACGTCGCTGTCGTTCTCTGACCGCACGCCGGGGCGCGTATCGATATTCAGGGCGGGCCCGGTCAAGACGGCGCTGATGTTCGGCGAGGGACAGAGATATATCTCCGTCTACGACACCGGCTTCGGCAGTTTCGAGGTCAGCATCGTGACGCTCTGCTGTGAAAACGGGATCGACGAGAACGGCGGCACGCTGCGCGTGTCGTATCTCGTGGAAATAAAAGGCTCCGAGGCCGAGCGCACGGAGCTTACGGTAAACGTGAGGTGCATCGAATGAAAAACATGAGTATCAGACTTGTCGTTAAAGACGAAGGCTACGACGTATACGCGCCGATGGAGGGTCAGACGTGGGGCTACCGTTACGGTCCGTCGATCATGGTCTACGACGACCGCCGCGCGGACGCGTGGTTCGCCTCGCCCGGCGCGCTGGGCGAAGCCGACTGGTTCACGTACCGCCATACCGAGGACGGCGGGAAGACGTGGTCCGACGAGGTCGTCGTGCTGACGCCGACCGCCGATTCGATGGACCTTTTCTCCGTCTGCGACCCGGGAGTCATAAAATTCGGCGGATATTACTATATCGGTTATACGTCGACGATATTCACCGAGGGCGGCGGAGTCTGCAACAACTGCTTCGTCGCGCGCGGAAAGAATCCGGACGGACCGTTCGAAAAATGGACCGGCGACGGCTGGGGCGAGCAGAGGATCACGGAGGACGGCGAGCTGCGCTGGATGGGCAAGCCCGCGCCGGTGATTTATTTCGACGGCGACAGCGCCGCGTGGGGCGAGGGCGAGTTCTCGTTCGTGCTCGTAAACGACGTTCTGTATATTTATTACACAAAAACCTCGGTACGCGAGGACGGCAAGCGGTATTCGCGTACGATGGTCGCGACCGCTGACGCGACCGACCCCGACTGGCCGGCGAATATCAGGCAGAGAGGCGTCGCCGCGGAGCGCACCGGTTCCGGAAACGACTCATTCGACGTCGTTTACAGCGACGAATTCGGAAAATTCATAGCGATATCGACGGACAAGAGGTTCACCGCCGACAGCATGCTCGCGATTTACGAATCGGACAACGGGCTGCGCTTCAGACGGTGCAACGAGCTGCGCGAAAAGCTCGGTTATATGTGCCACAACAGCGGTATCGCCGGCGACGAGCACCACCACGTCAAAAAAGGCGATCTGCATCTGCTCGGCTACGCTTACGGCGATAAATGGGGCTTCTGGGGCACGCGGTTCCATGAGTATTCGATCAAGAAAAGCAACGCGTTTTATTCGGAGACGGATAAAAAGAGCGAGGAGAGGCCGGTCGTGCCGAAACCGAGAAAGGCGCTGCACAGCATTACGATCATGCCGAAAACGATGCCGCCGCGGTATTACAGACTGCGCGAGGGCGAAAGCGTCGACGTGCAGATCGTAAGCTTCGATTCAACGTATTCCGCGTCGCCGTCGGGCCCCGTGAGATTCGGCAATTACGACGGCTCCGTCGTCAAGATCGACGGGCTCACCGTAACCGGCCTGCATACCGGATATACGTTCGCCGACGTGACGGCCGCGGACGGGAGATCGGCGGAGGTGCTGTTCTACGTCTACCCCGCCGGATTCGATTTCTCGGAGGAGGGAAAATACCCGGTCAGCGTCCAGCCGGTGAAGGACGAATACAGGATCGGGCTCGAAGAGTATGAAAGGAAACAGCTGCGCGTGATCGTTCAGTATTCGAACGGCACGTGGACGGAGACCGGAAAGGCCGCCGACGGGGTGACGTTCTCCGGATATAACGAGGAGCTGATCTCCGTCAGCGAAAACGGCATGATCACGACGAAAGGACAGACCGGCAATACGCGCGTGACCGTATCCGTTGGAGATCTTAAGGTAACGTATAAAATAAAGATCAGCAAACGTCCTTGACGACGGAAAGGAAAAAGCCGGCGCATAACGCGCCGGCTTTTTTCAGTTAATAACTTAGAGTTGATAGTGAATAACGTCGGTGTCCCTACGGGACGAACGGTGCGCCTCGTTCCTCGGCGCTTTTGGGGACTCCCCGCCCCCCACTACCGCCCCCAAACCC
>JAFZRM010000086.1 GCA_017619885.1 Clostridia bacterium
AGCTTGTTCTCGTCATCAACGAAAACGACAGCAGGCGCGTCCTTGTCGGATGCATTGGGAAGATCCTTTACAGTGGGAACGTGCAGAACCTCACCGGACGGATTTCCGGCTGCAAGCGCGGGAACGACCATGATGGCAATGAGGAGAATCGCGACAGCGGCAGTAATGAATCTCTTCATCAATTTTTTCCTCCTTTCTTTAGTATTCTATCTCAAACCGAACGGCTGAGCCGTACGGATGCGACAGCGATCTTACGGGGAGTCCGCGGCTTCGGCGGATCCCGAGGCGTGCTCTTTCACGCCGATCCTGATTATGTATTCTTCGTTATCTTTAAGATATTCTCTGTCCCGTCCGTTAAGAATCTCATAGGCTTTGCCCATGTTCTCCGTTCTGTCTTTCGTGTTGTGACAGTCGGAACCGAGAACGTGTATCCTCCCGGAACGGAGCATCTTGAGCGCGCGCCTTTTCGTCCTCCAGTCGGTAAAAAATCCGGCGTTGGACTGCATTACGACGCCGTGCTTCAAAAGCAAATCCCAGACGTCCGCGCTCTGAAAACCGAGATAACGCTCTATATGCGCCATCATAACGGTTATACCGTTTCTTCCGTGAAGATCGAGTATCTCCGACACCATCGACGGAGACCATTTTGCGAAAGGCATCTCGAGCAGAAGGATCCCGGTGTTCCCGAGTCGGAGCTGACCGACGGATTCGTTTGTGCTGATGCCTGAGAAATAATAAACTTCAGCTCCGAGGATTATCTCCGGCGCGCCGTCGAAAAGACGCTCTTTCAAGCGGAGCGCCGCTTCGTTACGCCTCCTCAGAAATCTCTCGGGCGTGTCGTCGTTAGGATAAAAATGAGGGGTTGCCGCAATTTTGGTGACTCCCTGTTCGGAGCACATCTTCAAGAGTTTGAGACTTTCATCCGTATCACGGCTGCCGTCGTCGATCCCGGGCAGAACATGAGAATGAAAATCGATCATAACTCTATGTCCACCTGCCCCGAATTCTCTTCGGCGACCGCCTGAGCGTAGCCGTAACTGTGGCTGTGGCCGTACTTCCCGTACTTACCGTACTTACCGTACTTGCCGTATTTCTTATATTTGTATTTGCCTTTTACGAAATTCTCGGAGCCGGTAACGACAAAGCCGAGGACTTTCGCGTTGGCGTGCTCAAGCTGCTTCATCGCCTCGATCACCGCGTGGCGGCTCGCATATCCCTGTCTGACGATCATGAGCATACCGTCGACGAACTGCGAGACGACGAGCGCGTCGGCGACCTCGTTGATGGGAGGCAGGTCGAGCACGATGAAATCGGCGTTTTTGGAAAGAACGTCGATCAGCGTCTTCATTTTCGCAGATCCGAGAAGTTCGGACGGGTTCGGCGGGATATCTCCCGAGGAGATGACCTTCAGAAGATCTTCGATCCCCGAAGGCTGGGCGATGACTTTCGAGGTCAGCCCGACAAGAACGTTCGAAAGGCCCGGGGACTGCTTGAGCCCGAGTCTTTTGGATATGGTGGGAAGACGCATATCGGCCTCGACGAGGATCGTCTGCTGATGCGCCTCTGCAAGCATATAAGCAAGGTTGAGCGCCGTGGTGCTCTTTCCCTCTCCGGCGTTCGCGCTCGTGAGACCGATCACGCGGCATTTATGTTCCGCGTCGGTCGGAAGAGAGAACATGAGGTTCGTTCTGAGAAGTCTGTACGCCTCCGAAGCCGCAAAGCCGAGGTTCTTGCCGAATACTGCCTTATCGTCGCTGCCGAGAGAGACGGACGTCGGGTTTTTATTTATCGCCATCTGCCGACCCTCCCTTCAACGAGTTCGCATAGTACGAGCGATTCCGGCTTGAACCGTACTTGCCGTACTTGTACGCTTTCCCGCTCACGTTTGCGTTGAGATCCGGGATCGACGCAAGCACCGGCAGGTTGAATCCCTGCGTCAGGAACGACTCGTCTCTCACCTGATCGTCCAGGAGTTCTATTACAACGATTACGGCGAGCGTCGCGATCAAACCGATCACGAAACCGATCAGCGTATATTTCGTAAAACTCGGGGCGTATTTCCCGGAAGGAACGACCGCGCTGTCGACTACTTTGACCGAACTGCCTCCGATGATCTCCTCAACTCTTTCGGGAAGCACCTCGGCGATCGAGTTGGCGATAAGCGTAGCTCTCTCGGGATCGGTGTCCGTCACCGTCACGCGAAAAACCTCGGTCGAATTCACCGCGGAAGCGGAAACCATAGAGTTGAGTTTTTTATATGAAATGTTGACCCCGGCCCTTTCGGCTACGATCTCCATTGTCTGCCTCGATTTAAGGATGACTATATAGGTGTCGACCAGGCTTTTCGACGCCGTAAGGTCGGATAGATTGAAAGAAGTCTTTCCTACCGAAAACGCTCCGTTGTTAACGTACATCATCGCGCTTGACTGATACGTCGGGGTGATGAAAAAGTATGCGTAAGCAAAGGCGATAGCAGCGCAAAGAACAGACACTATGACGATGATCCAAATGTGCTTGAGGAACGCTCCGAGGAGCTTGAAAACGTCTATTTCTGTTACACCGCTTTTAGCGTTTATATCTTCCACTTTAACGTTTCTGTCCAAGGTCATACTCCTCCG
>JAFZRM010000087.1 GCA_017619885.1 Clostridia bacterium
CGCTCCCATGCTCGCCGCCATGCCGACGCAGATAGTGCTCACGTCGCACTTAATATAATTCATCGTGTCGTATATCGCAAGACCGTCGGAAACGGAGCCGCCGGGGGAATTGATATAGAAATATATATCCTTATCCGGGTCCTGCGCCTCGAGGAACAGCAGCTGCGCGATGACGACGGACGCCGTGGCGTTGTTCACTTCTTCGCCGAGATAGACGATGCGGTCTATCAAAAGGCGCGAGAATATGTCGTAGCTGCGCTCGCCTCTGCTCGTCTGTTCAACTACGTAAGGTATAAGTGTGCTATCGAATTTTTCCATAAAGGACCTCCGTTAATTATTCGGCGGTATAGGTCGCGGCAGCCTCGACGAGCTCCATCGCTTTCTTCACTTTGAGATCGGCTTTGATGTCCTCGGCAAGGATCCTGTCTTTGACTTCTTCGACCTTCATATTATATGCTTTCGCTATGTCTTCATATTCAGCGTTCGTCTCGTCTTCGGTGACTTCGAGGTTTTCCTGCGCGGCTATCGCCTCGAGCGCGAGACGGAGTTTTACCTGTCTTTCAGCACCCGGTCTGAACTGTTCCTTGAGCTGATCGACGGTCATGCCGGTGTACTGTGTGTACATCTCGAGGCTCAGGCCCTGCGAACGGAGTCTGGTGTCGTAGCTCTGCAGCTCGTTTTCGACCTCGTTATCGAACATGACGGCGGGGATGTCGGCGTCAAGCGCTTCGACGAGCTTGTCTATGATCTCGTCCTTCGCCTCGTTGTCGGCTCTGTCCGCTTCTCTTTTCTCAAGCTTGGCGCGAACGTCGGCTTTGTACTCGTCCACGGTGTTGAACTCGGAGACATCGGCGACGAATTCGTCGTCAAGCTCCGGGATCTCCCTTTCGTTTATCGCGTGGAGTTTGCATTTGAACACGGCGGCTTTGCCTGCGAGCTCTTTGGCGCCGTAATCCTCGGGGAACGTGACGTTGACGTCGAACTCGTCACCGATACTGTGCCCTGCGACCTGATCCTCGAAGCCGGGGATGAACTGACCCGAACCGAGTCTCAGCGACTGCTTTTCGGCCGTACCGCCTTCGAACAGCTCGCCGTCGACGGAGCCGGAATAATCGATCGTCACGGTATCGCCTCTCTGAGCCGGTCTGTCGGTTACCTCGATCGATCTCGCGTTGCGTTCGCGTACGGTCTGGATTTCGGAATCAACGGCTTCCCCGGTGACTTCGTTGATCACTTTCTTTACGGTCAGGCCCTTGTATCCGTCGATCTTGACCTCGGGCTTTACGTAGAACTTCGCGGAAAGAGTGAGTCCTTCATCGTTGAGCTCGACGAGATCGAACTCGGGACGGGATACCGGTTCAAGTCCGGATTCCTTGAGCGCGTCGGGGTAAAGGGCGGGGATCATATCGTTGACGGCATCCTCGTAAAATATTCCGCTGCCGTACATTTTTTCGATGAAATGCTGGGGAGCCTTGCCCGGTCTGAATCCGGGAACGCTCAGTTTGGGCGCTTTGCGGCGGTATACCGCGGTGACCGCCTCGTCAAACGTTTTTCTGTCGCAGCCGAACTCTATAACGCGAACGTTCTTCTCCGGCTCTGATACTGATTTGAAGCTCATGATATTTTATTTCCTTTCGTATTTATCCTTATTTATATTATAAGTATCGTATCTATTTTACACATCGGGCACGTTTTGTCAATGGAAAATCGTAAATAATTGGCAAATATTTAAACAAGGACCGGTGTAAAGCCGAGATAATCGGCCGCGCCGTAGTAAAACGATATGCCGCGGTAGTTCACGGCGGGCGGCACGTCGTATTTGCCGTGTATATGGCCGAAATAACAGCGTTTCACGCCGTAATCGAGCATCACGCCGACGAACTCCTCGCATTTGTACGGGCCGAATACCGGAGGGAAATGCATGAACACGACCGGTTCTCCCCCGAGCCGGGCTCCCGCTTCGAGCGACGTTTTCAGTCTGCCGCATTCGCGCGGTATCATCTTAACGCTGTCCGCGTTCGTCTCGGGCACTTCCCGCTCGTCGGTGTACCAGCCGCGGGTGCCGCAGACAGCGACGCCGTCGCACAGAAACGCGTTGTTGCGCAGAAATTCAAAGGACAGTCCGTGCCGCTCGCAGAACGTTTTCATTTTTTTGACGCTCTGCCAGTAAAAATCGTGGTTGCCCTCAAGCACTATCTTGCGCCCGGGCAGGCCGTTTATAAGCATCAGATCCGGCAGCGCCTGATCGAGCGTCATGCCCCACGACAGATCACCGCCGATGACGACCGTGTCGTCGTCCGTTACGGTCTTTACCCAGCCGCGTATTATTTTGTCGGTATAGCCGCGCCACCTGCCGCCGAAAGCGTCCATTCGCTTTGACGCGTCGCCCGTCGACAGATGAAGATCGGCGATATAGTAAACTGACATAAAAACACCTTGCGTATGTGATTGAATAATCGATTTGACCGGCGGAAATAATCCCGGCGGAAGGAGGTGATCAGATGGCGTTGTTCGATGACGAGAGAACGCCGATCGGCGGAAAACACCTGAAAGGCGTTTCATGCGACGTGAAGAACTGCGTTTATCACGACGAGTACGATCACTGTACCGCGGACAGGATCGCCGTCGGCCCGACGTACGCGAGCTCGACGTCAGATACCGTCTGCGCGACGTTCAGACCGAAGCAGGGCGTCGGGGGCGTTCATTGAAATGATAGGACGGGGAGCGGGATAAGCGCCGGCGCCGGTCGGTTTTAAGTTTCGGTGTCCCTTCGGGACGATCCGTGCGCCTCGTCCCTCGGCGCCTCAGGGGGTTCCCCTCCCCCCTATCCACCCCCTTACCCCCGCCATCCCCCCAACGTTTGTTGGGGCTTTCGACAGCGGGTCGTCGAGGGCGCCGACCCCTACGTCCTTCCTCGGCGAAGCCATATCGAGTGCGGAGCTCTGCGACGCGCATATCGAGTTTTGCGTTATGCAAATCATATCGAATCGTCGTAA
>JAFZRM010000088.1 GCA_017619885.1 Clostridia bacterium
GGATGAGGAGAACCCCAGCCCCGCAGATCATCGTTTGATACGGGTCGTCGAGGGCGCCGACCCCTACGGCATCGCGGCCCCTCAAGTCGTGAACGCGACTTGTTGGAGGGGACCAGGGGGTTTGGGGGTGGCGAGGCTTTAGCCGAGCCGTAGGGGTTCCCCGTTGCGAACTCGAGAGCAACGAGGGTTCCCGTGAGGGGTGGGCGACCCCCAAATTCGTCGCGCAGCGACTCCTTTATGTCCCCGCGTAATTTTCGTCGTAGGACGGGTCGTCGAGGGCGCCGACCCCTACGGCCTTTCTTGGCGAAGCCATATCGAACGCGGAGCTCTGCGACGCGTATCTCCATCGAATCGTCGCCAGACGATATATCGACTCGTCATCACGTCGATATATTCCTTGCGGAATGTTCGAAATGTAGCCCTTGTGGGGTGTTCGATATGTTTGCTCTCGCAAACGGGAAGCAAGACGCAAAAAAAGACCCGCTTTGACGGCTTTTCGGTGCGGAAAAGCGTCGCTGCGGGTCGTTTTATTTCGTTTTGACCGGTTGTCGTTTGAAAAGCTTACGCGGCTTTCTTTTTCTTTCTTATCAGCACGACCGCGACGGTGGCGGCCGCGATCAGCGCGGCCGAGGCGGCGGCGATGCCGATGATGAGGCCGGCGGAGCTTTTGCCGCCCTCGCTTCCGCTGTTGTTATCCGTTGTATCGCCGCCGCTTTCGGCGCCGTCGGTCACGGCGCCGGTGCCGCCGTTATCCGGCGCGGCGGAACCGTTCTTCACCGCGTAGCTGTATTTGAATCTGCCCGTAGGCGCGACGTCGCCCGTCGTGTAGAAGTTCAGTATGTCGCCCTCGAGCACCACGCCGTCGGTTACCTTGAAGTTCACTGTGAACGCGGAGTCCCCGGCGCCGACGAGTGAGCGCGCGACCTTAATCTGCATCGTGTTTCCGGTCACGGTATACTCGCATTCGCCGACTTTTTCCGATTCATAACCGCTGCCGGTGAATTTTCTGACGGAAAGCGTCCGCTCCGTCGGCTCGCAGAGCACGTAGTCGAACGACTCCCAGCCGTCGAGCCCGCCGTCCGCGGTGTCGAGATATACCGTCATCCAGTTCGGATCGGTGTACGGCGAGATATCGCCGGCGCATTCAACCATTATGTAAAGATTCTCACTGTCACGCGCGAGTTTTGCGCCCTTCAGGTCGTTGTTTCCCGTCGTGTCGGTATACACTATCGAGCCGTAGCCGCGGGCGTCGCGGTCGAACGTGTTGCCGGTGTACGCTACGTAGTACGGTCCGACGTCGTCCCACTGCGAGACGGGGCCGTGTATGTCGACGGTCTTCTCGCCGGTCGGCTCGGGGATCGGGTTCGTACCCTTGAATTTCCTTACGTACGACACGAGCTGATAGTAGTAATGGTCCTTCAGCTGACCCTTGCTCGGCTCTATATCGCGGCTGTATTCGTCGGTGAACTCATCGGCGAACGCGTTCTCGACGCCGCCCCACAGCTCCTGTCTGCCCGCCGTCCACTCGTTCCAGCCGGTGACGAACACGAATTTCGGGTCGACCTCCAGGGCGTATTCCCACTGCTCGGCGAAGTTGTAGCCGTAGAGCACGGAATCCGGCTCGTCGTAATGCGCGAAGCCGTCCTTGTGCGTGTACGATCTGCCGTAGATGTTCTCGCCGTTCATCGCGGTGCAGAGCACCGTCGGCGAGGAGTTCTGGGCGACGCCGACGCTCATCTGCTCGACGACGCCGTTCTTTTTATCGCCCGCGCTGACGTAGTATCTGTCCTGCGGATATATCGACAGCCAGCCCCATTTCTTCGACTCGCCGTCGTGTTTCGCGTATTCCGGCTGACCGGCGCGGAACGTGAAGAATTTCCTGATCTCCTTGTCGAGATTGGTAGAAGTCAGGCACGCGTTGCCGCTCATCAGCATCGGTTTGCCGTTCCAGTAGAACCACAGATCCTGATATTTGCCCGGTCTGTATATGTCCGTGTAGATCATCTCGAGCTGCGTCCGCGTGTTCGAGCTCGCCGGGTCGAACGGCAGCAGGTACGAGATCTGCGGCGTCATGACGCCGTCCTTGCGCGCCTGCTCGAAAACTTCGAATATCGCGCGGTAGCTAGAGCGCCACGTGAACGTGCCGTTCGTGTTGTCGAAGAATATGACGTCGATGCCGGCGGCGGCGAGCAGCTCGGCGTGCTTGCGGAGCACCCAGCGGTCGACCGTCCTGTAATAGCCGAATATCGGCTCGTTCCAGAAATACGCCGTGCCGGCCGTCGGCCACTTCGAGAAGTTGTAGTTGTTTTTCGCCTCGGGATACTTCGCCATGAACTCGCTGACGTTCAGCGGGGGACTGCCGGCGAAATCGTTGTGCCAGGACCAGTAGAACAGACCGACATATTTATCGTCGCGGACGTCGCCCGTCTGCTCGTTCGTCGGCACGACTCTGCCGAGGCCGTCGATCGCGACCCAGGTGTCCGGATACGCGTTTCTCGTGTACAGCACGTCGTCCTCCGGTATCACGTAGGCGGGCGGCGGCGTCATCGTGCCGTCGACCTGCATGACGCTCTCGCACTGCGTGACCGGCGTATCCGGCTTTTCGGTAAACGTGACGGTGATCTCAAGGTCGTACTGCGCCTCGGCGCCGTCCATGTAGACGTAGCCGAGCGATTTTTCCATCGGATAGCGCCATATACCGACTTTGTTTACCGTATCGTAGATCGCGAAAACGTACTCGCCGGCGGGGAGCGGATCGGACGGGAATCTTATCCAGTTCGTCGCGCAGTCCTGCATCTTGTCGAGCCGAAGCTCACGCAGCGGCTCCGCCTTGACCGTGTTGTCAAAATCACCGGTCCAGGAGAAGACGCCTATCGTGCACTGGCTGTCGGTCCTGTTCCACGTCGGCAGGCAGAAGCCCACGCCGATAAACGGAGCGTTCAGTATAACGCGCTGTCCGTATACGGAATCCGTCGCGACCTCCTCGGGGTACTTCTGCGAATCGAGTGCCCTGTTGAAAAGCGCGTAGGAGTAATTGCCCGCGGCCGACGCGGCGGCGGAGAACACCGCCGACAGTATCATAAGCGACGCGAGCAGGAGCGGGATGAATCGTGATCTTTTCATAAAAACCCCTCTGTTTTTTTATCAGAAACTGCTTATGGGAAGGGTATCGTCGTCCTTCCCCTTCTTTATGGAGATGACTTTCACTTCATACGAATTCTTTTCGTTCGCCACGACGGTCACGGTTTCGCCGGCGTGCGCGCCGAGCAGGGCTTTGCCGAAGGGCGATTCCTTGGAGATATTGTCGGTGAACACGTCGTTGCGCAGCGTTGTCACGATGCGCACGGTCTTCGTCTTGTCGTATTTCGGAATATAGACCTCGACCTCGTCGAAAAGCCCGACCTCGTCGGCGGCGGAGTCGACCGTGATCACGCGCGCCGTCTTTATCATACCCTCGAGATATCTCATGCGGCTGCGGTTCGCGTTGATCTCGCGCTTCGCGGTCCTGTATTCGTCGTTTTCGCTCAGATCGCCGAGCTCGCGCGTGCGCTTGACCTCGGCGCGCAGCGCCGGCATCATCTCGAGCCGGCGGGCGAGCTCCTCTTTCATTTTGTCTATGTCCACCTGTGTCAGTTCGTCGTTCATTTCAAAGCCTTTCTGCACTCAGATGCCGCCGAGCCCGCGCTCGACGTGCTCTATGATTATATAATCGGGTTTCATCTGCTCCCACAGCTCAGTCTCCTCGGGGTAGTCCCACATCGCGTGGAACACGCTGTAACTGAATTTCTCCGCGAGGAAGGACATGAGGTTCGTCGAGAAGCTGTCGCGGTACATTATCATAGTCGGAAGCGACGCGTCGTCGATTTCAAACTCGTGCTGATCGGAGAACCAGACGTTCTCGAAGTTCATCGAATAATCCTTTTCGATGCCTGAGGAAAGCGGTTTTTTGCTCCGCACGTACACGCCGTCCTCGCGCACGGCGGAAAGGTCCGCGCCGAGGAAGTTCGCCATGTCGCCGCCGTTCACGGATTTTGTGAACACGTCGAAACCGGACAGCGGATCGGGTGCGGCGGCGGGGTAGTCCTTACTTATGACGTTCATGATCTGAACGTACGCGTAGTAGGCGCCGAGCTCGTTCCAGTGGGTGTCCGTCTTGTTGTAGAGCCGGTACGGAGCCGTCTGTTTGGCCTCCGTGAGCGGCGTTATCAGGTCGATGAATGTAAGCTTGTCGTCGTCTTTGAACGCCTCGATGAACTGGCGCAGACGCGACGTTTCGCCCTCGACAAGATCGTCCGGCGCCGTCTCGGGATATATCGTCAGGTGGTTCGGCGGGATGACGTAGATGATCTTCGTGTCGGGGCTGACCGCGTGGATCCTGTCGGAGCGCGCGCGCAGATAGTTGACGTAGCCCTGAAGATCCCCGTATGACAGCGCCGACGCGCCGGTGAAATCCGGGACCGTCTCTTCGTAGTGCAGATGGCCGAATTTGCCGATGCGGACGTTCCTGTAGCCGACGTAGTCCTCGTATTTTACGTTCACGGTCACCGGGTCGCTGTCGTTTTTGCCGTCGGTCTTCGCCGTGACGTAAAGCTCCGAGCGCTCGGCATCGGTCCTGATCGGCACCTCCGCGGCAAACGCGCCGTTGTCGGTGCGCCAGGATACGGCTTCGGCGCCGCCTTTTACCGTGACGGTGCTTTCCGCCTCCGCCCTGCCGAATATCACGGCGCGGTCGCCGGCGGAGTACACCACGGCGTCGATCACCGGCGCGGCGGACGAGTCGAGGCCGGGATCGGTCTGCGGCTGTATGCTTTTGAGCGGCAGAGAACGGATATCGCCTTCGTATATGACGAAGACGGCGTGATCCGGCGCGTAGCGGTCGAGAACGGTCTCGTCGGCGATCACGCCGTCGACGAACACCGCCGTCCCCGCCGCGGCGGAGAAGAATTTGCGGCAGGCGGAGACCGACGCTCCCGAACCCGCGCTGAACACGATCACGGAGCCGGTCTTTTCGCTGTTTTTCGTTGCGGTGACGCCGAACGCGTAACGTTCGTCGTCGGCATAAGTTACGTTCTTTTCGGTCAGCGTGACGGTGCGGTTCGGGACGGTCTTTCCCGTCTCGTTGCGGTACTGGCGCGTGAGCGCGTGATTGTATTCAACGGTGACTTCGGCGTCGTATCCGTCCTCCGGGATCACGGCAAGTCCGGCAGAGTCGGCCGCCGCCGTGAAGAGGCGGTAACCGCCCGCGTCGTTTATCGCGTCGGAGGCGGTGTGGAACAGCTGCTCTGAGTCTTTATATTTTCCGAACAGACCGGAAAGCTCGATCACATCGAGCCCCGCCGCGGTCATCGCGGCGCAGAGCTGCGTATATTTTCTCGTTTGCGAATATCGTTTTGCGACATTGCCCGGCAGCTTGTCGCGGTATACCGACATCTTGGACGGCACGAGCACGAAGACCGACGCGCAGCCGCGTTCGGCGAGCGCGGAGACGGAGCCTGACAGAGCTTCTACCGTGCGCGAAAGCGTGTCTTCGTCGTATAAGGTCTGACCGCTGAAATCGGCGAGCTCGTCGGAGAAGGCGCTGCGCGCACTGAAAAGAAAGCCGTCGGAGCCTTCTATCACGTCGTATTTTTCGTCGTAGTCGCGCGCTTTTTTGCTGTAAAGCGGAAGCGCGACGGCGAGCACGAGCAGGACGAACGCGGCAAACGCGCAGACGTACGATAAGATCCGTCTTTTACTCATATTGTATCCACTCCCTGCGGCATCCGGCGACCGCGTTGTCGATCAGAGCCTGTACGTCGAGCTTCGCTTCTTCGGCCAGAACGGCGTGAAGCGACGGCTTCGTCTTCGGGTGCCTCGGCGTGAAGACGGTGCAGCAGTCCTCGAAGGGCAGCGTCGAGATGTCGAACGCCCCGATCGCGCGCGAACGCGCGATGATCTCCTCTTTGTCGAGCCCTATGCACGGGCGGAAAACGGGGAGCGAGACGGACGCGTTCGTCACGGTAAGCGCCTCGACGGTCTGCGAGGCGACCTGGCCGACGCTCTCGCCGGTGATCAGCGCGCTGCATCCGCGCTCCGCGGCGATGCGCTCCGCGATCCTCATCATGAAGCGGCGGAGAAGCAGCGTGAAGTACTCCTCGTCGCAGTTTTTCGATATCTGTTCCTGAATTTCCGTGACAGAAACCGTGTTGAAGCACACGGCGCCGTTGTAGACGGCGAGGACGCGGGCGAGATCCTTTACCTTTTCGAGCGCGCGTTCGCTCGTGTACGGGAAGGATTCGAAGTGGACCGCCTCGAGCTTGACGCCGCGGCGGCAGATCATGTGCCCGGCCACCGGCGAGTCGATGCCGCCGGAGAGCAGCAGCAGCGCGCGGCCGTTCGTCGATACCGGCATGCCGCCGGCGCCGTGATCCTGCATGCCCGTGATGTAGGCTTTTTCATCCCTGATCTCGACTCTGACGACGACCTCGGGGTCGTGCACGTCGACTTTCACGTCGTGACAGACGGACAGGATCGCGCCGCCGACCTGAGCGGCGATCTCGGGTGAGCCGAGGGGGAAGCTCTTGTCGCTGCGCCGCGCGTCGGCTTTGAACGTCTTCGCGCCGCCGATCAGCTGAGGCGCCAGCTCCGCCGCCTTTGCGAGTATCGCGTCCATGTCCTTTTCGACCTCGTACGCGCGAACGAGCACGATGACGCCGAACGTCTTGCCGCATATATCGTAAGCGCCCTCGAGGTCGCAGGCGGGATCCTCCGGCCTTACCGCGATGGTGCTCTGTGATTTGTAAACGCTGAATTTGCCGAACGGCTTGACTCTGTGCCGCACCTGCCGCAGAAGCGTGTTTTCAAAATACGCGCGGTTGGCGCCTTTAAGCGCGATCTCGCCGAATTTCAGCAGTATGGTAAAACTCATCTGACAACGTCCTTTTCTGCTTGATGCCGTTATTGTACCACATTTTTTCAAAAAAGGCAATAGAAAAAGAAAAATATTGAGGCCGGGCTTTGTGCATATGCGCGAAAAACGGGCTTTTCCGCGGGTTTTCGGCGGGATTTTGTTTAAAATGGGGGATTGACATCAAACGCGGAATATGTTATAATGTTAAATGAGAAAAGGGGGAAGCGATGAAACGGGCATTTGAGATCAACGACACGGTCGTGTACCGCACGAAGGGAGTCTGCACCGTAACGGACGTCGTGAAAAAGGCGTTTGCCGGCGCGGAGGAGAGAGAATACTACGTCATAGAGCCGCTGTCCGCGAACAATTACCGGAGCTTCGTGCCGGTGCAGTCGCAGACCGCGTCTCAGCTCAAACACGTGCCGACGCCGGAAGAGGTCGACGGCATAATCGCCCGGTCGCTGCTGACCGTCCCCGAATACGAACCCGATAAAAAGAAAAGGGAGGCCGCCTACGCCGCCGCACAGCTGCGCGACGACGAGGCCGAGCTGATCGGGATATACGCGATGCTCGGCGAACGCAAAGCGGCCAAAGTGAAAATGCCCGCGGCTGATATAAAGATGATGATGTACGTCGAAAAGGCGATCGGCGAGGAGTTCGCGTACGCCCTCGGCGTCCGGCGCGACGTGGCGTGGGAGTACTTAAACAGAAAAAGAGGAGAATAAAAAACGGCGGTTTTTACCGCCGATTTTTGAGTTAACAGGTAATAACTGATAGTTAATAACGTCGGTTTCGCTTCGCGACGTTCGGTGCTCCTCGTACCTCGGCGCC
>JAFZRM010000089.1 GCA_017619885.1 Clostridia bacterium
GCGTGCAGGTACGGCAACGCCGCGGGCGCGCTTACGGTCACTAAACCCGGCGCGCTGACTTCCCTGCCTTCCAAAGACGAAGTCGAGCTGTTTATGGAGACTCATTCGCAGACGTAAGCAAAAATCAAACGGCCTCTTCACGCAAAACGCGAAGAGGTCGTACTGAGCGAAATCATATACCGATAAACGCACGAGGCGGGGAGATCAACTCCCCGCCTCCCCGATTTTATTTACAGAATATAGTCGGTGATACAGTCGTACCAATGCACATAGGTTTCGCCGTTTACGGTCAGGGTTTCGTTATCGGGAAACATATCCGTCCAAAGCTTTTGGTAACGGGTAGATCTCCAGTCATTGGCGTTGAAGCGCCGCCAGAGGATCGTGCGACCTTCGGTGTTCAAATACTGCTCCGTAACAACACCTTCGCCGCAATAGTTCGCCACATCCATTACGCATATCGTATCATACCTTTTCCCGTTGATCGTAACGGCATAACGCCCAACGACATCCAGCAGGAACGGCTTATCCTTTGTTGTTATGGTGTTCCCGTTTCGGGTGATATCACCCTTGGGCGAGATATGCGTCTCGTTGCCGCAGTTATCTTCGCCGAACCCCCAATTATCGAGGAAGGCGTCACCGTCAAGGAACGTGTAGTACCGTTTCACTCCGCCGCTTTCGTGACTCTCAGCCAAGATACGGCAATGATCATCCGTAATCTGCGCCACCAGACGACGTTCGTTGAAGTTCCGTCCGTCGATCCGGTTATTCTCCATGGGTTCGTATTCCTTCGCAAGGATCTCCACGCCCTCGATACCATGCACCTCAGCGCGAGCGACGGCTTCCTCGAGCATATATTCCGTGCGTTTTCTTTCCGGAAAATCATACATTGCCCATTCGAGTTTTTCGCCGATTTTCGGCACAATAAACCAGCCCATGATCTCCTCCCATTTCACGGAGAACGGCGGCTGATCCGACGGCGTGATCGTATATTCCGGCAGGGTTTTCGGCATTTTAGTAAGCATAAGTTTTTCTCCTTTCGGTTTGTAAGGGTATTGCTCCTTGAATCTTTGCTTAGCGTTGTGAAGGCGGCTTTTGACAGTTCCGACAGGCAGTGAAAGACGCTTTGCGATCTCGTCCTGCGGCAGCTCTTTGAAGTAATACAGATACAGTATCTGTTTATCTTTGTCGCCAAGCAGATTGATCGTTTCCCGCACAGCGGATACGGTCGTTATACCCCGCACGCCGTAAGAAAGCGCGGTTCCGCGCAACTCGTCGATCGGTATTTCCAAAGATTTTGCTTTCTCTCTGAAATAGTCGTTGCATTTGTGCCGCGCGATGCCCAATAGCCACGGCTTGAACAGACTTTCATCTTTCAGTCCGCCAAAGCCATTGAACGCTGCTATATAGGTCTCCTGCAATACGTCGTCTGCATCGTGCAAGTTTCCAATCCGGAATCTAACGAAACGCTCGAGCACCGGCATTTCTTTTTGAAGCAACCTATCAAAATCATCCACTACAATCACCTCGCTTTCTTCTGGATGTGAAACCGGTTTCACTTATATAGTCGGAGAAAAATACGAAAAGGTTCAGTTTGCCGAAAAGTTTTTGCCGCCGAATTGCTCCGGCGGCAAAATAATCATAAATTACGATTCTCTATCTTGCCTTTTCTTCTAACGCATTTACGATATCCACAAAGCGCTTATTATCTCGAATGTCGCCGTAGCGGTCGGCCTGTAGCCGGTCGAGCATATACCAGCTTTGGTTGTGTTCCGTCAGCTCATGGAAGTCCTTGCCCGGTTCCGGGTAGATCAGCTTGTCAGTGAAAACGGATGTATAGTTCTTCCCGTGATCTTCCCGGAAGGAGCGGTCGTAGGCCAGCGTGTGAGCGCACATTTGTTCCAGCGCGTCGAGTGTTTCATCCGTTTTTCTCTGTGCGATCAGATAGGTCGAGAGAAGCCACCAGTTGCACGCCAGTCGCTCATGATAGAACATCAGGTTTTCTCCGTACACGATCCGGTAGATTTCGTTCGATGTTTTCAGCATTTCGATTTTCTTGTCCCACGTCGACGGATCATTCGGAAGGTCTTCGCTCAAGACGAGCGTCCGCATGGCATATCCCAAATAGTCCGTGAGTTTGGCGATCTCATCCTGAATGTACCATTCGGTTTTGCCGTCACCGACCCCCTGCTCCATCGCGAATTCACGGCAGTATTTCATCGGTGCGAGCAGTTCCGCCGTCTCAAGCGCTTTTTCCGGATTTCCGCAATCCGCGTAGATCGCGATCAGGGTGCAGACGGCGCCATGCCGGATATCCGAATCCCGGCTGTTTTCCATCAGCGTCCGCAAGATGACCTCGGCTTCGTCCCGTGCTGCTTCGTCATCGTTTTCCGACCAACGATAACAGAGACAGGTGGCGAGATGGGATTTGATCTCTTCGTCTCCCGGGAAGTGAATGAGAGATTCCCGGGCAAAGCGGATCCGCTCGTCCGTGGTACCGACCTCAGAAAGGCGGTTCAATTCTTTGTGAATACGGTTGAGCTTTTCCTCCCGCTCAGATTTCCGGTAGCCGATCAGTTCATCAATACTCACGGCGAAGAAATCGGCGATTTCGGGCAGAAGTTCGATATCGGGGTACCC
>JAFZRM010000090.1 GCA_017619885.1 Clostridia bacterium
ACAAGTATTCGAACCTCACGACCGGCAAGGTCTACTGGAACGTGCTTAACAAGGAACGCCGCGGCGAGTATCTCGGCAGCACGGTGCAGGTCATACCGCATATAACGAACGAGATAAAGGAGTTCGTGTACAACGTCGGCAGACATTCCGACGCGGACGTCGTCATCACCGAGATCGGCGGCACGATAGGCGATATCGAATCTCAGCCGTTCATCGAGGCGGTCCGCCAGATCTCGCTCGAGGTAGGTCGCGAGAACAGCCTGTTCATACACGTAACGCTCGTACCGTATCTGCACGGCTCGGAGGAGCATAAAACGAAACCGACTCAGCACTCCGTAAAAGAGCTGCAGGGGATGGGCGTAAACCCGAACATAATCGTGCTGCGCTGCGATGAGCCGCTCGAGGAGGAGATATTCAGAAAGATATCGCTGTTCTGCAACGTCAAAACGGACTGCGTTATCGAAAACATCACGCTGCCGAACCTCTACGAGGCGCCGCTGATGCTTGAAAGATCGAATTTCTCATCCGTCGTCTGCCGCGAACTCGGACTCGAAACGAAAGAGCCCGATCTGGCCGACTGGACCGCACTTGTCGAGCGGATCAAATCGCGTCCTTACACGGTGCATATAGGGCTCGTCGGAAAATACGTCGCCCTGCACGACGCGTATCTTTCCGTCGCTGAAGCGCTGCGCCACGCGGGCTATCAGCATAACACGCATATAAAGATCCACTGGATCGATTCGGAAGGCATAACCGAGGACAACGTGAAAGAACAGCTCGGAGACCTTGACGGCATAATCGTGCCCGGCGGGTTCGGAAGCCGCGGCATAGAGGGCATGATCACCGCCGCGAAGTACGCGCGTGAGAATCGCGTGCCGTACTTCGGCATCTGCCTCGGCATGCAGATCGCCGTCATCGAGTACGCGAGAAACGTACTGGGGCTGAAGGATGCGAACTCCGGCGAGTTCGACGATAAATGCACCGATAAAGTCATCGACTTCATGCCCGGTCAGAGCGACGAGATAGACAAGGGCGGCACGCTCCGCCTGGGCGCCTATCCGTGCGTGATAAAGCCGGGGACGACGATGGAGCGCTGCTACGGTAAACGCGTCATAAGCGAGCGCCACCGTCACCGCTATGAATTCAACAACGATTACAGAGCGCCCATGGAGGAAGCCGGGCTGACGCTGTCCGGCATATCGCCCGACGGCACGCTCGTCGAAACGGTAGAGCTGAGCGACCGTCCGTTCCACGTCGGCGTGCAGTATCACCCGGAATTCAAGTCGCGCCCGAACAAACCGCATCCGCTTTTCCTCGGATTCGTCGGCGCGGCGTTCGACAGGACAGAAAAGGCGTAAATATGGAAATCCATGAAGAATGCGGAGTTTTCGGCGTCATGTCGCCCGTACCGTTCCGTGCCGCCGAAATGTGCTATTACGGGCTTTACGCCCTGCAGCACAGAGGACAGGAGAGTTGCGGGATAACGGTAAACGACGACGGGGTCTTCGTATCGCATAAGGATCTCGGCACGGTAAGCGAGGTATTTTCAAAAAATATCCTCGCTTCTTTTCCTGCCGCGACGATGGCGGTCGCACATACGCGCTACGGGACGACCGGAGGCACCAACAGGAACAACTGCCAGCCGATAGAGGTGAACCACCAGAAGGGCAGGATGGCCGTCGCGCACAACGGCAATCTGTCAAACGCCGCGAAGCTGCGCTCCGCGCTCGAGCTGACCGGCGCCATTTTCCATACGTCGAGCGACACGGAGATAATCGCGTATATCGTCACGAAAGAAAGACTCGGCGCGCCGTCGATCGAAGAGGCGCTCAGCCGCGCTATGGATACGCTCGAGGGCGCTTATTCGCTCGTGCTCATGTCGCCTCAGAAACTGATCTGCGCGAGGGATCCTCACGGCTTCCGCCCGCTCTGCTGCGGCAAAACGGATAAAGGAGTATACGTCGTTGCATCGGAGAGCTGCGCGCTGAAGGCGGTCGGCGCCGAATTCATCCGCGATATCGAACCCGGCGAGATACTGATATTCAGCGGCGACGGCATGATCTCGAGGCGCGAGCATTGCGGCAAAGCCGAGAAGAAGATCTGCATTTTCGAATACATCTATTTTTCGCGCCCGGATTCGGTGATAGACGGCCGGTCCGTGCATAAGGCGCGCATCGCGGCGGGAAGAGTGCTCGCGCAGACGCACCCGGTCGACGCGGATATCGTCATCGGAGTGCCGGATTCTGGGCTCGACGCCGCGCTCGGATACAGCAGGGAATCGGGCATACCGTACGATACGGGGCTCGTGAAGAACAAGTATATCGGCAGGACATTCATCGCGCCGCAGGACAGGCTCGATCAGGTGAGCATCAAGCTGTCTGCGGACGAGGACGTCGTCAGAGGCAAAAGGATCGTTCTGATAGACGATTCCATAGTACGCGGAACGACTTCGGGACGGATCGTGTCGCTTCTGAGAGACGCCGGCGCGAAGCAGATACATATGCGCGTCTCGGCGCCGCCGTTCCTTTACCCGTGCTTTTACGGAACGGATATAGATTCACAGAAGAACCTGATCGCGTGCCGCCACAGCATCCCCGAGATTGCGGAGCTGATCGGGGTCGATTCGCTCGGATTTTTGCCCGTGGAAAGCCTCGGGATTCTTTGCGGCGGGACTCATTACTGCCGCTCGTGCTTCGACGGCGTATACCCGACGGAGGTCCCTGCGGATAACGGAAAGGGGCGGTTCGAGCAGAGACTGTCAGAAAAAACCGGCAAAAGCGGGTGACGGGCGCATCTTTGACCGTTTTGTAAATTCCGCGGAGCAGCGGCTTATCCGTATTGACATATCCCGGATCATCGGATATAATGGACGCAGGACAGCGGATAACACCGCGTCACAACGCCCGAAAGGAACGATGAAAATGAAAAATACAGCGAAGATCATATCCGCGCTGCTCGCCGCGGCGCTCTTCCTCTCGCTTTGCTCGTGCATAATGCCCGGACCTGCGGGAGCTGACACCGTGACGGCAAAGGAGACGGACAAGGCGAAGGACAGCTCGACCGGATCGCAGGACCCGGCGGCGACGACTGAGGCGGAGCAGACGGCGGAGCTGCCGTATAAAGTCGTCACGGCGTCAGCCGCGGCCGTCGGCGACGTCATAATCGCCGGCTCGTACGAGCAGGACGGCGACGGGAGCAACGGAAAAGAACCGCTCGAATGGCTCGTGCTCGACAGGAGCGGAAATTCGCTGCTCGTGATCACGCTTTACGCCGTCGAGTCGATGAAATTCAACGAAACGAGAGACTACGTTACCTGGGAGACGAGCGATCTGCGCTCATGGCTGAACGGACCGTTCTATCAGACCGCGTTCACCGAGGGGGAGAAGACGGCGATAAAAACGACGACCGTGATCGCGGAACTCAACCCGGAGCATCGGGAAGTCTCCGCCGGAGGCGATACCGAGGACAAGATCTTCCTGCTCAGCCTGCAGGAAACGGATAAATACTTCAAAGAGCCGGGCGATAAAGCCTGCTCACCGACGCCCGCGGTCGCCGCGAAGGGATCGTTTACGAAATCGAATAAGAAAAAATACGTCCTGACCGACTACGCCTGCATCTGGTGGCTGCGCTCCCCCGGAATGGATAAACTGAAAATAGCCGACGTCGATAAAGGCGGCACGGCCTCTTACAGCGGCACCCAGATCGATATGACCGCATGCGTCCGCCCCGCGATGTGGATAACGGTCAACTGAGCCGGCCGGGTATCGATATGAAAGAGATCACGATAAAGACCAAGGGCTTCCGTGTGGTCGGTTATATACTCGTGGACGAAAAAGGAAACAAGACCGTCATGGACTTCTACAGACGGATCCTCGGGTATTACGACGCCGGAAGCGATTCGGTCCGCGACTTTCACGGACACGTGATCGCCTACGGCGACGCGGCGGCAATCCTCTTAAAAAACGAATTCTGATCATAATCGCCGGGCGTCGTACGCCCGGCGCGAACCGAATAGAGTTGAAAAATCCTCGTCATCTGACGAGGATTTTTCCGGTCGAAATGCTGATTATTCTTGCTAATGATATACTGCTCCTTCGTCGCAATATGATATAATATCCGTTCCGCTTTAATACGTAAGTTAATGAAGACGGGTTTGCGCCCTAATGAAGTCACTCGCTGCGCTCGTTAATGAAGACGTTCGCTTCGCTCACTAATGAAGCGAAGTCGCCCCCGTTTCTTAATTAGCTCCGCAGGAGCGTCTTCATTAGCGAAGCGTCTTCATTCCTTCATTAGCCCCGCAAGGGGCGACTTCATTGAAAAATCCTCGCCGAAGCGAGGATTTTTCTGGTCGGAGTGGCCGGATTCGAACCGACGGCCTGATGCTCCCAAAGCACCCGCCCTACCAACTGGGCCACACCCCGGAATATTTATCCGCCGCCCGCGGCTTCTGCAATTCGTGTCCGTTCGGCGGCGATACATATAATATCACATTTTACCGCAAAAGTCAAGTGATCGGCGTCAAATCGCGTAATATCCCCGAAACCGTCATATATTTTCTTAAATATACAAATACAGTCAAACATTTACGGTTGACAAATGCGTTTTTATGTGATAAAATGTTATATACGGCCCGAGCCGTTATCATGGCGTGTAATATCAGGAGATTTATCATATATGAATACAGATCGCAAAAGCGGCGCGTCCGCTTCAAAGCAGGAAAAGGAAGGCAGGATAAATATTCGCTGGCTGCTCGTGTTTTTTGACACGATAGTCTTTGCATTTTGTCTTGCCGTGCTTTATTTTCTCGGCCCCCGCGGACCGTTCCCGTACGTCACCGCGTGCATATCGTTCGGCTGCGTTTTGATCTTCAGATTCATATTCAACATTTACCGTCAGGTATGGCGCTACGGCGGCGTTCCGTCGTTTTTAAAGCTGATGACTGCCGACGCTTTCGCCTGTGCGGCGGCCGTCGCGCTCAATTTCGTTATCCCCGGACCGCGCGGTACCGTCGCCGACGTGATCGCGCTGATCGGCGTCGATCTTCTGCTCGCGCTCGGCTCGAGGATAATCTACAGCTACTGCTACAAGCACAGCGGTAAAAACGACGCAGCGGGCAAGGTATCCCGCGCGCTTCTGCGGATCTTCGGCATCCGTGAGGAATGCACGGATGACCGCGGCGACGAAAAGATAAACGTCGCCATCGTCGGAGCCGGCAAGGACGGCACCGCTCTGGCGGAAGTCCTCGTGTCCGACGAGAGCAGCAGATACAGACCGAAATACTTCGTCGACATAAAGGCGGAGAAGATAGGGCGCAGGATCTTCGATATAGATATAATATCCGAGGATCAGATGAACAAGGACAGGGTCGTCAACGCCGGCATCACCGAGATAGTTTTCGCGGTGCCGGACATGCCGGTCGAAGAAAGAAAAAGACTTTACGACAAATATAAACAGCTCGGCTGCAGGATCAAGGTCTACGAGAAAAACGCGCTCATATCAAGCGGCAATCCGAACCGTATACATCTGAGAGAATTCGACATTGAAGACCTGCTCTTCCGCAGTTCTCTCAAGGTCAATGACGAAAACACGTCATCGTATTTCAAAGACAAAACGATCCTCGTCACCGGCGGCGGCGGTTCGATCGGTTCAGAGCTTTGCAGGCAGATCGCCCGCATGGGCCCGAGATCGATCGTGATCCTCGATGTTTACGAAAACGGCGCGTACGATATCCAGCAGGAGCTGAAGATCAAATACGGCGTCTCGCTTGAGCTGCACGTCGAGATCGCCTCCGTGTGCAATTTCGAGGGACTTGAAAAGGTGTTCCGAGCCTATCAGCCGCAGATCGTTCTTCACGCCGCGGCGCACAAGCACGTGCCGCTGATGGAGAAGAACAGCGTCGAGGCGGTCGAAAACAACGTGTTCGGCACGTATAACGCCGCGATCCTCGCCGAAAAATACAAGGCCGAACGCTTCATCATGATCTCGACGGACAAGGCGGTCAACCCGACGAACGTCATGGGCGCGACCAAACGCGTTTGCGAGATGATAACGCAGTGCTTCTCGCACCACGGCGCCGGCACGATCTACAGCGCGACGCGCTTCGGCAACGTGCTCGGCAGCGCCGGCTCGGTGATCCCGCTGTTCAAGCGCCAGATCGCGAGAGGCGGTCCGGTCACGATAACGGACAAGCGTATCAACAGATACTTCATGACGATACCCGAGGCGTCTCAGCTCGTGCTGCAGTCCGGCGCGATGGCCAAGAACGGCGAGCTGTTCGTGCTCGACATGGGTCAGCCGGTAAAGATACTCGACCTCGCCGAAAACATGATCAAGCTCTCCGGCTACATACCGTATAAGGATATCGATATCGTCGAGACCGGTCTGCGCCCGGGCGAAAAGCTTTACGAAGAGCTGCTCGTCAGGACGGAAGAGCTCGACAAGACGGACAACAACCTGATATTCATTGAGCGCGACACGCCTCTGTCCGACGCTGAGCTGGAAGAAAAACTCCGCATCCTGCGCGACGCCGTGGCGTCCGGCAGCGACGAGGAAGCGCGTCACGCGCTGATGATCACCGTCCCGACGTACCATACGCCCGCTGAGGTCAACGGCAAATACTACGAGACCCCGCAGACCGCGGTAGCCTCTAAGTGACGTTAAAAAAGAATATGAGATACAGACAAGTTCACCTTGATTTCCATACCTCGCCCGCGATCAAAAACGTGGGCGGGGCTTTTGAAAAGACGGAATTTCAGCGTGCGCTGACCGAAGGGCACGTCGATTCGATCACCGTTTTTTCCAAATGCCATCACGGATATTCATATCATCCGACTCGCGAAAACGAAATGCACCCCGGGCTCGCCTTCGATCTGCTCGGCGCGCAGCTCGAAGCCTGCCGTCAGATCGGCGTGCGCGCGCCGGTATATATTTCAGCCGGACTTGACGAGAAGTACGCGGTAAAACACCCTGAACATCTCGTAAGATCGTCGCCGGATCAGGCGATCCGCTTCGATCAGCCCGGCTATCATCTTATCTGCTTCAACACGCCGTATCTGGATCTTCTGTTGAGGCAGATACGCGAGGTCGTGACCGTATACCGCCCGGTCGAGCTGTTCCTCGACATCTGCGATATAAGGTCGTGCCGCTGTCCGCACTGCGTCGCCTCTATGAAGGAAAAGGGATACGATCCCGACGACCCGGACGACGTTTACAGACACGGCAGGGAAGTGTATTTCAATTACACGCGCAGAGTGCGGCAGACCGTCGACGAAACAGCCCCGGAGACGGCGGTGTTCCACAACGCCGGGCGCATCCCGTTCGGCGACCGCGAATTCGCCTCGTATGACACTCATCTCGAGCTCGAAAGTCTGCCGACCGGCGGCTGGGGTTACGATCATTTCCCGATGACGGCGTCGTACAGCAGGTGCTTAAACAAGGAATATCTCGGCATGACCGGAAAATTCCACACCACGTGGGGCGAATTCGGCGGCTTCAAGCACCCGAACGCGCTGCGATACGAGACGTCGCTTTCGCTTGCGCTCGGCGCCGGATGCTCCGTCGGCGACCAGCTCCACCCGTCCGGCAAGCCCGATATGTCGACGTACCGTCTGATCGGCGCGGCGTATTCGGAGGTCGAGGCGAAAGAGCCGTTCTGCCGCGGCGCGAAAGCCGTGAGCGATATCGCGGTGCTCGCCGACGACTACCCGACCGGTGCAAACCGCGTTCTGTTAGAGAAAAAGTATCTGTTCGACGTGGTCGACAGATACTGCAGCCTTGACGGATATAAGCTCGTGATCATAAGCGACGGGATCCGATACGACGGGGAGCTCGGAAAAAAACTCAGGGATCATCTCGCCCGCGGCGGCAAAATCCTTGCGACCGGTTCCGCCGGCTTTGACGGCGACGGCCGTTTTCTCGGCACGGACGTCATAAAGCTTTCAGCCGAGGACGAAAACAAGCCGAATTATATGCGCCCCGTGACGGGCGACGGATTCACAAACGGCATAACGGATTATCACATGTCGACGCAGTCGTACGTTTTTGAAGCGGACGGGTCGTTTTCGACCGCGGCTTTCTGCGTCGGAAGCTATTTTAACCGCACGGCAGAGCATTTCTGCTCGCACAGGCATACCCCGGCGGACCCGGACAAGACCCGTCCCGGCGCCGTGATATCCGGCAAGATCGGCTATATCTGCTGGCGGGTTTTCGAGGACTACGCCTTGCTCGGCTCGCTGCATCTGAAAGAGCTCGTCACCGCGATGATAAAGAAGCTGCTGCCCGATCCGTCCGTCGAGGTGCAGGGGCTGCCCGACCGCGGCATCATGACGCTGACTAGGCAGGACGGACGGCTCGTCAATCACCTGCTTTTCGCGCATACGACGGTGCGCGGCAGAAACGTGGAGGTGATCGAGGACGCCGTGCCGCTTTATGACGTGAGAGTGCGCGTCAGAGTCGACCGGGCGCCTGAGGCGGTCACGCTTCAGCCGCAGGGAACGCCGCTCGGTTTCAGTTATGACGGCGGGTACGTTTCCTATACCGTACCGCGGCTGTATATACATCAGATGATAACGATAGATCTGTAAAAGACGGAGATGAATGACATGAAGATCAGAACTTTTGCGGCGGCCCTGCTCATATCGGCGCTGCTGTGCGCCTGCACGGGTCCCGGACCTCAGGTCACGGACGCGGTGACGGAAGAACAGACGACAACGACGACCGTACCGGATACGGCCGCAATCGAAACGGAGACAGAGACCGAGGAGGCACCCGAAGAGGTGAAAACGTTTTACAATCCGATATCTGACAAATCAATGCCGGACCCGTTCATCGTATATCACGACGGTTATTATTACGGACTCGCCACGGAGGTAACCGCGGTAAGGCTTTACCGCAGTGAGAGAGTGGAGGAGCTGTTCATATCTGGCGAATGCAAGGAGCTCATCAAGACCGGCGACGACGTCGGCGGCGGCAAAACGCTCGGCTGGAACGTCTGGGCGCCCGAGCTCCATTACGTTCCGTCGAAAGACAGGTGGTACGCCTATTCCTGCGCGTGCGTCGACGGATTCGATTTCGGCACGATGCGGATGTTCTGCCTGGAATCGGAGACGTCCGATCCGTTCAGCGACTATACGTTCAAGGGCTTCACGAAAAAGGACAGCATCGGCATAGACCAGACCGTGTATTACGACGAGGACAGCGGCAATCTTTATACGGCTTACTGCAGCTTCGGGGATTCGCGCGGTCAGGTCGTCATGATAAGCTATATGACCGAACCGTGGAGAGTCGGCGCGAAGAGCTCGGTGATCACGTATCCGAGATACAAATGGGAAAAGCAGGGCACCGACGAGTCAAACGACGGCCGCGTCAACGAGGGCGCCTGCTTCCTCAAACACGGCGACGATATATTCCTGATCTACTCGGCGAGCGGCTGCTGGTCCGAGTGGTACTGCCTCGGTATGCTCCGCTATAAAGGGGCCGACACGTCGAAGGAGAACTTCACCGATCCGAAAAACTGGGAAAAGAGCAACAGGCCGATATTCAGCACGGCCAACGGCGTCTACGGCGTCGGTCACTGCTCGTTCTTCAATTCGCCGGACGGCGCCGAGGTCTGGATCTCCTACCACGGCATGGCGACGCCGGACGCCGGAGTCGAAGGCAGATACGCTTATATACAGAAAATAGATTTTGACGAGGACGGGACGCCGTTGCTCGGCGAGCCGCTTTCACGCGACACCGCGATCCGCGTACCGTCGGGTCAGAAATAATAATCCTTCGGGGAGATCAACGAGATGTTCGATCCTAAAACGAAAAAGTATCCGTATCCGCTCGATACGGCAACGCACTACCTTGTAGTGAAGAAAAACGACGGCACGGTGTTCGACCGCGATTATCCGTACGTCGACCGCTCCGCGTGGATGAGATTCAAACAGGCGCTTATCCGCGTACTGCTGTATATCCTCGTGTTCCCGGTCATGACGGTCAGGACCGGCCTGAAGGTAAAGGGCAGGAAAAACCTGAAAAAACACCGCGAAGAGCTGAAGGGCGGCGTCATATCGGTCAGCAACCATATACATATGTGGGACTATATCGGCGTGATGCGCGCAGCGATACCGCGGCGCACGAATATACTCGCCTGGGACAAGAACGTCCGCGGTGAAAACGGCAAGCTGATCCGCTTGGTCGGCGGTATACCCGTGCCGGAAAACGACATCCACGCCACCTCGGCGATGATGAAGGCGCTGGGCGAACAGCTCGACGGCGGCTGGGTGCACGTTTACAGCGAGGGGAGCATGTGGGAATTCTATCAGCCGATAAGGCCCTTCAAATCCGGCGCCGCGTATCTTTCCTGCAAGTTCGACAAGCCGATACTGCCGCTCGCTTTCTCATACCGTCAGCCCGGTTTCATACGGAAAAAGATATTCCGTCAGATCGCGCTGCTGACGCTGACGGTCGGTGAGCCGATATACCCGGATAAAACCCTGCCGCGCGACAAACGCGTCGAGGATCTGATAATCAGATCTCACGAAGCGGTCTGCCGCCTCGCCGGGATCGAGCCGTCGGAAAACCTCTACCCGCCGGTGTACGACAACAACACGAGAGTGGATTACTATTGATCATAAAGAAGCCTCCCGGGATCCGGGAGGCTTCACCGCACGATAGGCACAGTTTACAAATCATTTACAATTTTTCCTCAACCGTAAACGCGTTTTTTTCGTTTATTAGGCAGAACGGCAAAATGAGGAAAAACGATG
>JAFZRM010000007.1 GCA_017619885.1 Clostridia bacterium
ATCGGAGAGTTTGCCACGATGGCGCGGGTAGTAGTGCGCTCTGTACCGCTTATGACCCAGATCTCAAATCCGTTTTCATAAAGATATTTTACAAGCTCCACCATCGGCAGATAGAAGTTGTCGATGTAGCGCATATTGTTGAAGCTCGCGGTCTCCTTCTGCCCGAATGACACGGCGTAGTTATAGAATTCTTCCACGGTCAGCCCGGCGAAGGCTTTTGCAAAGTTGCGCGCAAGCGTTTCGTCGGCGACGTAACCCGGCTTGATCGACGCGGCTACCTCTTTCAGCTCGTCGGAGACGCGCTCCGGGTGATCGTAAAGACAGTATTCGATGAACATCATCGTGTCGTAGTATGTATAGAAGGTCTCGCAGGCGAGCGTACCGTCCATATCGAACACCGCGATGCGGTCTTCAACGGGGATATAGTCTTTGCCGTTTTCTTTTGTGACGGAAGTCACGTAATCGATCAGTTTATCCCTCGCGCCGGAACCGTCGTTCCAGAGCGAAAGCTCCTTGACCCCGTCAATGGCAGGCGAAGTGTTTTTATATCCCACACCGAAAGCGTAAAAAACGCTGACCGTCAGCAGCGCGCATACGGCTATAATAGCGATAACGCGCCAGATTTTCAATTGTTTCGTCATATTCTCCATAATGATTCTTCTTTCTTTATTTCATTCTGTTCCGCGTTCGGTCGAGGAACGCCTCCGTCATATTCGCCCAGGAGTATGCGTTCATATATTCTCCGCGATAAGAATTGACGGCGTCAGCATCACCGGAAAGAAAGCGATAGAGGTCGCAGTCGATTTTCTCGGGAAGTATCCGCATTGTGCCGCTGTTCATCTCGAAAACGTCCTGAGCGCCGACGGATTCCAAAGTCGAGCGCAGCACGCGAATGATCACATCAAGCTGTTTTTGCATCGAGCGGTCGTACTGCGAATCCTCCCAAAGAACGGCGGCGGCAGTAGCGCGGCTTATTCCGCCGCCCTGACGGTCGATAAGGTAAGCAAGCAATTCTTTTGATTTCGAGCGCGGGAACGATACTGGCTGACCGTCGACAAACAGATCGAATTCACCGAAGGTGCGCACGGTGATACGCGATCCCTCCGACGGTTTTCTTTCTGTATGATCGGCGCGCAGTTTTTGCGCGTGCTCGATCTCCTCGGCAAGGCGGGATTTGTTCAACGGTTTCATCAAATAGCCCGACGCGTGCAGCTTGAACGCGTCAAGCGCATATTCCGAATGCCCGGTGAGGAATATGATCGCCGTGTTAGAGTCGATCTCACGAATCTTCGCGGCGAGCTGAAGCCCCGTCATATCGGGCATATTTATATCAAGAAGCGCGATATCCGCCGCGTGCTTTTCAAGCCAGGAAAGGGCTTCGCTTGCTTTTGTAAAGCCCTTGACATCCGGCTTCTGAGGGAGCTTTTCGCAAAGCTCCACCGTCATATTCAGTATAAGCGGTTCGTCGTCTATACAGATGATCCTCATAATCATCTTAACTGTTTTTCAGTGTGTTGAACAGAGTTTTGCGGTTGCCGCCGTTGTCGGCGGTTGCTCCCGTCCTTGCAAAGGCTACAAGGGTGACAAAGAGAACTTCAAGATCTTTTGCTCGTGTCCAAATGCGGAAGAAGCCTTTTACGGGAACGGCTTTGGCGATCTTATGCTCTTCGGCGTCTTCCTCGTGGACGTACTGGCTCGTTGTTTCCACGCGGGCGATCTCGACGTCGTTATGATAAATCACGTAATTCGTGCCGATGAGCTTGTCGCTTCCGCCGCCGAGGGTGGAATCCACGCGGATGCTGTTGCGTTTCAGGTGCTTCCAGATATCCTCGCCGTCGAACGTCAGTGTGTAGTGATTGTCGAGGATCAGCGAGTTCCAGTCGGTCTCTTCCTCGTGTCCGACAAGGTGCGCGGTGGTCTTGTTATGCTCGTGGTCGATGAAATCGAAGCCGAAGGGCGAGGTCATTGTGAACTTCGTCATTTTGGCTTCATAAAGCACGTTGTGGGAAGCGTCCTCGATACGGTGACCGTATTTCGGCGTACCGAGATCGGTGAGAAAGTAAAGCTTGCGTTCCTCGCCGAGCTCCGTGGGCGCATAAAACGCATCTTTGCCGACGTTATTTGTCTCTTTGATCTTTTTAAGCGAGACTTTTCCGCGTACGATCGAGAAGATAACGATCGCCGCGATCACGACGCCCGCGATCAGAATATAGATTCCGAAACCGCTTCCGCCGTGGACTTCAGCCGGGTTTTCCGGATTGTACCTGACGTCGATCATTTTGCCCGCCTCAAAAGAAGGACTGTAATAGTCGAGTTTTTCGGTGTATTTCTGCCCGTTTACGGTGTATTCTACGACGACGTCGTATTTGGCTTCTTCATCCTCAAAATCCTTGGGCAGCTCAGTGACCGAGACGATGGTCGCCGTGGTTTTCTCGAACCCGATTGAATGGAAGAACGTGAGATACACGCCTGCGACGATGGCGATAACGGCTATCGCCAACGCAAAATACTTGATTCCGATCCCTTTGAATGACATAATGATTCTCCTAAAATTCAAAAGATTTTACTATATTATATCAACCGTTGTCCAACAAATGTCCAACAAATCCGGGGCGACGAGGGCGCTTTTTATATGATTTTATTCTTTTTCTGCGGGGATCCGGATCGTAATCGTCGTGCCAGCTCCCGTAATGCTCTCGATGGTCAGGGTCCCGCCGCACATTTCCTCTATTCTTTCCTTTACGTTGTGCAATCCTATATGCGTGCCACTTGCGTTTTCGGCGGCTTGCACGTCAAAGCCCCTTCCGTTGTCGCTGATCATGATCTCATAAAAGTCGCCCGCTTTTTTAGAAGAAACGCAGACGATCCCGTTTTCAACGCCGCGTATCCCGTGACGGATCGCGTTCTCCACCAGCGGCTGGACGGTCAGCGCGGGAATCGAAAAATCCGTATCCCGCGTATCGTATTCGATCCGTATCGACGGGAAACGGATCATTTCGATCTCGGAATACACGCGGGTATGCTCTAACTCCTTTTCAAAAGGGATCAGCTGTGGCTGATCGAGCGAATCGATGTTCTGCCGTAGATATGTCCCCAACTTTTCGGTCACGTCGAACGCCTTTTCGGGATCGGCCAGACAAAGCGCCTGAATGGACGACAGCGTGTTGTAAAGAAAATGCGGCTGAATCTGCGACATCATGATTTTTATCCGCTGTTCCGCCATCAGCGCCTTTTCGTGATCGTGGACAAACTCCAGGTGCATCCAGATGTAATAGAACAGGCAACTGTTGACCGTAGCGATCGTGGTAAAGGTGACGCCTTCATCCGTGTGCGTGACGAAGGTGTCCAGCAAAAACGCGGCGACGACCGAAAGAATGTTGAATACCGGGATGAAGAGTCTGCTGCTCTTCCGGTCGCTTTTTCTTTTCAAAGTCAGGTAAAGTAAATACAAAAGCAGTCCCGCGCAGACAACGTGGCTGGTGTACGTGAGCGGTCCGCGTCTGAAATGGTTATCATCACTTATCCAGAAGCAGACGTGACTGAAAAGTGAGGTCGAATGGATGAGTGCGTTTACTCCTGTGACGATCCAAAGCGGCAGTTGCTTCGTCTTGTCGCTGACAAGCATGCAGAACAGAACGATGATTACGGGCGATACGGAGTAGCCGAATATGGAATTGAGCGTCCGCAGGGTCGGGTTATTGTAATAGAACCCGAAATAGTCGTTCAACAGGTTTTGGACGACCGACAGCGTGATCAGCGCGATACTGATCAGCATGATCCGCCTGTGGGAACGCTTGATATACGGATCGAGCAGAACGACGAACAAAAGGCAGAACAGCTCTAAAAACAGCGGAAGTATCGCCGTCATATTGTCTTGTATTATTTTTACGACGTTTTCTAACATAATTTTGCTCCTAAATCATCATTTGAACAGAAAAAATTCATCCTGTATCTGCACAGCCCTGCGTAATCGTCTCTAACGATGATCTCTTCCGGAAACTCCGGCAGCCACTTGCGGTCAAAGCAG
>JAFZRM010000008.1 GCA_017619885.1 Clostridia bacterium
AAGCGGGCGGCTTCGCTTCATTAGGCAACCAAGTTGCCGTCTTCATTAGGGCATAGCCCGTCTTCATTAGTGAGCGAAGCGAACGTCTTCATTATACCGGTTGAACACGAAAAAGCAGACTGATTTTGTTCTCAGTCTGCTGTTGTTAAGTGCGCACTTACTCACCACTCGAACGTGAGGTGAAAAAATATCCTTATGACGGTCGGGCATTACCGTGCTGTTTTTTTCGTTAGTTATTCCGGCATCTCGTCGGCGCGGATGCGCGTAAGCCCGCCGTCGTACAGATACGTATCGAACGAAAACGCCGGTACGGTCAGGGGGAACTTTTTGCCGTCAAGCGTCAGCGTGACAGCGCGGCCGGCGTCCGTCGGGTTGAACAGACGGATCACGTCGCCCGATCCGTATTCACTCTGTTTGTAAGCGGAGAGGATCACGCAGCCGTCGCCCTCGAGCAGCACGGGCGTCTCAGGTCTCTTCCCGTCGCCCGACGGGAAGAACGACATGCAGTACGGCGCCTCGCAGTATTCCTGCGTCAGACGCTCCGCCCGGTCGAGCAGACCCTCGCCGCCGCTGATCCTGAATTCGAATACCTGCTCGGACGTATCCATATGCGGCATGAATCTGTCGTCCGGCATGACGCGGCGGTCGCCGAGCGGGTGCGCCGTGTACGGAACGGTGTGCAGCAGCGAGATTTTGTATTCATCGCCCTCGACGCTCGAACCGTAGGTCGATCTGCAGCGCACGAGCACGCCGTTTTCGTCTTCGGACAGATATTTGTATCTCTGCGATACCGTCTCGTCGCCGTTCATTGAAAGCTCCTCGCGCCCGTACGGGACCTGACCGACGACTGATTCAAGATTATCAGCCGGCAGGGAGAGTTTTATCATTTTCTGCTTTTCGTCAACGCGTATACGGACCGAAACGTCGATATCTGCGCCGTTTTTGTGCAGGCCGTACCGTATCAGAGCGCGCGAGCTGCCGTAACCGAAAGCCGCCTCAACGACGGTACGCACGGCGCCGTTCTCGATCACGCGCACGGGCGGGATGCCGTCCGTCATGCAGTATTCCGCGGTTTGCTTTTCGTCAAGCAGCGTGAAACTGCCGAGCACGTCGCGGTAAGAGTTCACCGTCATGCCCCACGCGTCCGCCCTGTCCGCCAAAACGTCGATCCGGCACGCGCCGTGTAGAAGCTGCACACCGCCGACGGAATACGAGGTGATAAGCCCCGTGTTTTTGCCTATCTTCACGCGCATTTTTCCGTTGTCGAACACAAGCTCGCCGTCCTCCTCGGGCAGCTGAGCAGGCTTCTGCTTTTTCGTCTCCTCGAATCTGCAGTTGAAGCGCGTCACGCCGCAGGGCTTTGCCTCGGCGTAAAAGCTTATGCGCTTGCGCCAGTCTATCGGAATGTTCGACAGCTCCTTTTCGGGCTGGCACGGCACCTCGACCCCGTCCTCGTCATACAGATGCGGGTATTTAACCGTGTCTCCCCAGCCCTGGTCCCAGAGCATGAACTCGCATTCAAACACGCCTTTGACGGGGTACGGATGCGGGTTGCAGACGATGACCGGTATCTCGTCCGGCCTCGCCGCCGGCTGTCCCGCGCACAGCGCGAAAACGGACGCGGCGCGGAGTTTCGTCAGCGCGTCGTACGCCCCGCCGAGCTGCCTTATGCCCATCGCCTCGACCGGCTCGACCGAGGAGCCCGGCAGATAATCGTGGAAAGTGGCGAACAGAAGCGCCTTTTCCGCCTCCGTCAGCGCCTCGGCCGGGTATCCGTGCGCGAAGCGGCTGAGCATGCACAGCTTTTCCGTCGCGTAGTACGTGTCCTCGAGCGCCCGGTACATCGCCTTCAGCTTCGACTGACTCGTGTAACAGCCGACCGCCCACGGATTGACGCTTTTGTCCCATACGGGCAGAGAAGACCTGTCAAGCTTGTCAAAATAGTCGTTCGGGCTGCCGTGCACCACTCTGTCGCCGTTCTTTTCGGCGTCGGAGATGAATTTGTCGAGCTTGTCGAGATCGTCCTCGGACGCGCCGCCGCCGTGATCTCCCACGCCCCAGAGGCAGATCGCAGAGCCGCCGTCGGGCAGGTTGTTAAGATGATGCGCCGCCTTCAGATACGCCGTGCCGAGCGCGGTGCCGTAGCCGTTCGGCTGGCGCTCGCAGATGATCTGCGAGCCGTCGAAGCCTACCCACCTGTACGTGTTCGGCATCCGTATGTGTCCGTCGTCCGGGCGGCAGTGGATGTAATATTTATACCCGCATTTTGAAAGTATCTGCACGAGCCCGCGGCTGTGGCCGAAGCTGTCGTAATTGTTCGCGACGTCCGGTATCACGCCGAAATTCTCGTAAAAGTATTTGCGTCCGTACGCTGCCTGCCGTATGAACGTCTCGCCCGACGGCATATTGCAGTCCGGCTGAACGTACCAGCCGCCGACGATGACCCATTTTCCCTCGCCGACGAGTTTTTTTATCTCCTCGAACAGCGGCGGCTCGTACTCCTTTACCCATTCGTAAAGCGACGCCTCGTTGTGGCAGAAAACGTACTTATCGCGCTGACGGCAGAATTTCGCCGCCACGCGGAACGTCGACACGGCAGCCGCCGCGCCTTCCTCCCATTCCCATTGCCAGACGGGGTCGAGATGCGCGTTTGAGATCAGATATACCGTTTTGTTCATGTTGTCCTCACAGTCTCAGCAGGGCGGAGAGCCCGTCCGCCGAATATGCGCCGCACCGCTCGGCCGCGACACGGCTGTTTTTGTTGAAATTCGTGTGGCCTATGAATCTGTACAATGACGCGGCGGCGTCGACGAACCCCTCCACAGTCTCGCACCCGGCGGACGTGAATCGCGTAAGAGCGTATTCGCAGACGACGCCGCACAGCGCGGCTTTGATATCGCCGCCCGGGAAGTCCGTCAAAAACATCCGGTTTACGATAAGATTTTCATACCAACGCTCCGCGTCGGGAAAACGGCGGTCGAACGCCTCGATATCCCGGTATAACGTTTCCTCTTTTTCGCCGTATTCGCGGACGGCTTTGTCAACGGTCCCGGCAAAACGCTCCGATGCCTCCGCCATCGCGGCGGTATACGCGCGGAGAAGTCCGTAATAAGGATGCGGGTTGCCGCGCGGCAAAATTCCGGGCAACAGCTCCGCGATCCGCTCTTTAAGCGGCTTTTCGCGGCGCTGCAGCGCATTCACGTACAACGCCATAGGCTCGGGTAGCGGCGCGGAGAACGTCAGCGGTTTTTCGCGCATCAGCAACTCGACGACGCGCTCACAGCTTGCGGAACAGCCGGCGTGCGTGCCGGTCACCGAGCGCGGGTACGTCCGGCACACCGAGGGCAAAACCTCCTCGCCGCAGGCGAGCTGAAGCGAGCAGAGCCCTTCATCGTTTATCAGCCGGCATTTTCCGGTGTAAGACGGCTTCATCATCGCATACCGCTCCGGGCGCGGATCGTCGACGACGGCGAGCGCGCAGTCGAGTATATATCGCAACTCTTGCGGGCAGTCGAGCCCGAGCAGGCGGAAATATTCCTCGTCCGACACGGTTATTCCCCAGCCTCCGCAGCAGACGCTGCGGCAGTCCCCGCATTTGCATCTGAAATTATCGTAATAATCGGCTTTTATCATAATTCTTTCTCCGTTTCACGTTACAGCAGTATTATACCGCAAAGCCGTATCAAAGTCAAGACAAAAACGTAAACCCGCCGCTGCAGTAAAAAAGCGCGACGTTAATCGCACCTTTTTATTTTGCTTACTTCCGTTATTTTCGCAGGCCATGGCTCGCCGTACGAGAAGCCTTCAAGCGACGATATAAATCCGTTTTTTATCCACAGAATATAATCGCTGCCGTATTTCAGACCGTTTATATTCCACTGATTTTCACCGAGCTGCAGATCAACTCCGTCGCCGAGCGACGCGGTCTTATCGCCTATTTCGTAATAAGTATAGAAGCCGGGGTTATTTACAGTTCTTTTTACAACGGTCGCAGAGCCGTACTGACGCGCGAGTTTTTCAGCGTATTCGGGATACGTTTGTATAATATCCTCTATTATTGTTTTCTCAAATTCATCGTATGTCATTTTTTTCTTTCTCTTTAAGTACTGATTTTTCGCGAACACATATCTCTTTCTTTACACGCCGGGCATCTGAGCTTTGCAACGTTGTACGTATAAACCGAGGGAAGTTTATAATACAAGCTTTGCCATCTGGGGCTGAATTCTTTTCCGCAATTCGGGCAGACAAAGCCTTCGTCCGCAATATCTTTACACGCCTCAAATTTCGGTATATTACCTATAAGAAACCGTATGATAATAAAAAGCGCGCCTACGCCTAAGACGATCAAAACAGTCGGCATTATCGTAATCCTCCTTTGAGTTACTTAAATACATTATAGCTTAAATAATTGCTATTGTCAACGAGTATTAAGAAACCTTAATAATTCTTAATTATTCTTAATAAATCATGATGACCGGTCACCGGATTTTCTGATATTGAATTGCCCGGTCGGTAATCCATAGTGATTGGGCAGCGACATGAGTGTCTTACAAAAATCCGACGCGTTAATATCGAGATTTGCATACGCGCACGGTATATAACCATGCACTAAATCAATGTAAATATGGACATATCTTATCAAATCATGCTCCATGATTTGCACCAAAAAATTTTCTATATTGGGTATACAGGAGCTTCCCCAGTCGGCTATACCGTTATCCGTGTCACGATACCACATACCGCTTGTGATCCGATCACAATCGTCCGTATCCTTGTTATCCGTTATTTCAAAGGGAAGATATTTCTTTGAAAGATCATTGTCCTCGCCGCTGTCTATAGAATATTTATACCGCGCGTCTGGATTTTTGATCTGCTCGCCGGCGTTGATCCATATTTGATTATTCACCGCGCAACGAACCAGGAACGCAATGAAATCCTCACATTCTCTTTCGAGCGGAACACGCGAAAAAAAATATTTTTCCGGTAATTATCTCATCTGACATAATATTCCTCCTATTTAACTCAAGCCAAGACTATCTTCTGTGTTTTAAAACCCGCTGACAAAAACAAATTTATTATCATTCTTAATAAACGACGTTTTGATCAGAATCGTATCGTCCTCGCTTTGCCTGTATATTTCAAAGCCTGCTGATAAAAACATGTCTTTTGTCTTTTCGTAATTATCCCCCTCGCGCGATTTTTGCAAATATACCTTTGATACGGGTCGCCGGTCTTCCTCGGCGTATTCCGCAGCTCGCCGTATAAGCGCCTCTGATACTCTTTCATCGTCCGCGACAGGCGCTGTTATGACGAATTCGTCTTTTTCCGCCTCATCCGCAAGTCCGCTCAAATATTTATAGTCGTCTCTGTTTCCGCAGTCTATGAAGCCGACGGGCTTTTTGCCGATATACGCGGTGAAACCATTCATACGTCCTTCGGACAAAAGTCTTACTCTTACGGACGTTGAAAGATACGACGTGTCGCAAAATACGCTGTTTTGCAGCGGGTTAAGATACAGTTTTTCCCATTCCTTTTTATCAAAATGTCTGTCAAGCCCTATTGCAAAACGATCGTCTTTTTTTTCTATTTCTTCAAAGAATCTTACACAGTCGCCCGCGTTATTCCCGTTAAGCTTTTTAACCTCTATATACGGCTTTTTATCAAGCATAAGGGCTGCGATCTCTCTCGTCCTTTTGTTTTCGTCATATAGAGCTTCCTCAATTATACGCTCGTTATATACGCCGCCTTTATAAAGCGCCTCCATGAAATGAGCCCTGCCGAAAGTTCCCCCGCTGTTTATGAAAGCGAGATACAACATTTCAAGCGGAAGATTGGGTACGCCGCGCTCTATTGCTGCGGCAAACGCGTTCTGATATAAACTATAATACTTTGCCTTTGTCTCGGACAGTTTTATTGCAAAAAGCTCTCTGTCCCCTTTTTCATAATTATACACAAAATACGAAAATACGGCTTGATACGTCAAAACGTCTTTATCTATCAGTTCCGCGGCGTATTTCTTTATTTCTTTACCGTGTCCGCGCAAAACGAAACTGCCGAGAGTAAAAACGTCCCACGGATTCGGCGCTTTGCTCAATTCAGCTTTCAGCTCGCCTAAAAGTGCAAGGGATAAACACGAATCAACGAATTTTACGGGCACCGGATTATAAAAAAGCGACAAAAGCCCGTCACGCTTTTCGTTATCCGTCATATCGCGTATATAAAGCTCAACCTGTTTGACGACGGATGGCGGCAGATACTCGGAGCAAAAAGCGGCGCTTTTTATCAAAGGCCCGTCTTTGCCGTTAATAAAATAATCGCAATCAAACTTTTCTATCTCCGACGGGCGAAAACGCGTACGGTTTACGCTTGTAATATTATATTTATCCGTGTAACCGTCGGGCAGCCTGCCGTTAACGTAATCTCTTATACCCGCGTGCGCGTCGTGAAAAAGATCAAACAACACGTCGTATGCGGGAGCGGACGGGACGTAGCCAGTTTTTTTACGCATTTCAAGCTCTTTGTCTATCAAACGCTTTTCCGTTTCTTTGCTGTCGTCATACTCGGCGTACGCGTCGAAAATCGTATGATAATCCATATATATTTCGTTCAGCTCGCATACCGGATAAGACTTCGCGGCGACATCAAACTTTTTTTCCAACAAAGCATGATCGTTTGTGCAGGGCTTATCAAACAGAGCGTACAATGATTTGTCGGGTAAGCTATCTGCGGCGGCGTAAACCCTGTTGTATAAATCCTCATATTCGGCCTTTAGCCTTTTTTCAAGCGAATCGCCTATGCCCCAGCGCTTCAGAATACGTACAAGAAACGGTGTATATTTGATTTTTGTACTCAGGCAGACGTCGAATATCTCCCGCTTTATCTGCTCCGCGTCGTCAAAGCAGGACAAAAGCTCGTCCTCATATTCAAACGTGTGCTCGTTTATGCAAAACCTGCAGCGGTATATAACGTATTTCTTGAAAACCTCGCGGAAACGCGTTTTATCCGGCTCACGACGCAGACGTATGACGGCGAGACCGAGACCTCTTTTCAGATAGTCCCTGAATTCATCCTCCGTCATAAGGTCGGTCCCGCCCTTTGTCAGATGATAGTTTTTCTCCTCGCTTATGCGTTTTTCAAAGCCGTTTTTGCGGTACTGCAAGGGCGTCGTCCCGTATTTCTTTTTGAAAGCGCGGATATAGTAATTCGGATCGTCAAAGCCGTATTTTTCCGCTATCTCGGAAACCGGTATCGCCGTAAATAAAAGCTCGGGACGCGTTTGTCCTAAACGCTCCGATAAAACGTACTGTGCGGGCGAAAGTCCCGTAAGCTCTTTTATCGTGTTTGCAAGAGTCGTGCGGTTGGTGCTGAATTTTGTACAGAGCGCCGACAACGACAGATCGGCTTTGGGGTTCGCGCGGATATAACGAAAACCTCATTCGTCACGTTCGTGTGCTTGCCCTTCTGCGCCGCCTCGGCTATCCTTAAAACGCTTATTATCTCGGAGCGCGTGCGGCACGACCACATAACGTCAGACGGGTGGCTTTCTATGTGACGCTCGGCGGAGGAAAACAGCGTGAAAACGCTTTCGTATTCGCTGTCCGTCAGTTTAATTATTCCGTTATAGTCATTCGTTCTTTTTCTGAAAAGATAGAAATCGGGATAACCGAACTTCTCGCGCATTTCAGCGTATACCGGCGCGTCAATTATCGCGGTATTAAGATTGACGTTATAGAAATACGGCAGAAAATACAGCGTTTTTGCCGTATAATCGCCCGTTATATGTTCAGCCTTGTCCGAGCTTGAAAAGCAGAACAAGTATTTGCCGGACAGGATAACGCTTTTGCCGTTGCATGAAAATGCTAAATCGTGCGCGTCGACAAGCGACAGCGAATACATATCGCCGCCGCGCCCGAAATCATCGGATATGTGTATCAAAGAATACTCGTACTGCATAGAATTCCTCCGTTAACGGTTATGCGCGCTCTCCCGTCCTTTTGTGCTATTATACCATATAACCGCCCGCTTGTAAATACGCTTTCGTCAAGTAAAATCGTATTATTTACAATCGTGCCGTTTTCCACGCCTCGCAAAATCAACTTGACTTTTTAACATTTATATGATACAATAACGAAAAACAAAAGAAACGGGAGATATTATGAAATACGTATCGACCCGCGGGGGGATAGAGACGCTTTACTCCGCGCAGGCAATAAAAAAAGGAATAGCGGACAACGGCGGGCTTTTCGTACCGGATCGCATACCGCTTTTGACGGAAGAGCTGTTTTCGCGCATCGCCGGGCTCGACTACGCCGGCCGCGCCGCGGAAATACTCTCGCTGTTTCTGCCCGATTACAACAAAGAAGAACTGCTCGCGGACTGCCGCGCGGCGTATAAGGAAAGCTCGTTTTCAGGCGGAGCCGCGCCCGTGTCCAAACTCGGAGAGGGCAGATATATGCTCGAGCTGTTCCACGGACCGACGTGCGCGTTCAAGGATATGGCGCTGCAGATAATGCCGCGTCTGCTTTCGCGCGCCCTGACCTCGACGGGCGAGGATCATACGGTGTATATCCTCGTCGCGACCTCGGGCGATACCGGAAAAGCGGCGCTCGAAGGATACCGCGACGTTGACGGTGTGCGCATAAAGGTGTTCTACCCGGTCGACGGCGTCAGCGATATACAGAAGCTGCAGATGTCGACGCAGGAGGGCGGCAACGTCTCCGTACAGGCGATAAACGGCAACTTCGACGACGCGCAGAACGGCGTCAAGAAGATATTCGGCGACGCGGCGCTCAACCGCGAACTGTACGGCAAAGGCTATATACTGACGAGCGCCAACTCCATCAACTGGGGCAGGCTCGCGCCGCAGATAGTCTATTATATAAGCGCGTACGCCGATCTGTGCGCGCAGGGCGTCATCAAAGCCGGCGACCGCATCGCGTACTGCGTGCCGACAGGCAACTTCGGCAATATTTTCGCGGGATATATCGCGTACCGCATGGGTCTGCCCGTGTCGAAATTCATCTGCGCGTCAAATGAGAACAACGTGCTGACCGATTTCCTGCAGACCGGCGTGTACGACCGGAACAGACGGTTCCGCCAGACGGTGTCGCCGTCTATGGATATACTCATATCGTCAAATCTCGAACGCCTTCTGTACTTCACAGTCGGTGCGGTGAAGACCGCGGCGTATATGAGACAGCTTTCCTCGACCGGCAGATATGAGATCAGCCGCGAGGAGCTTTTGAAGATCGGCGCGATATTCGAGGGCGGCTGCACAAGCGAGGCACAGACGCTTTCCGAAATAAAAGATACTTACGAACAGACCGGCGTGCTGATAGACACGCATACCGCCGTCGCCGCAAGGCAGGCGCGCGAGTACGCAGAGCGCACCGGACAGACGGTCGTCACCGTCTCGACCGCCAGCCCGTACAAATTCGCGCCCGCCGTGCTTGAAGCGCTCGGCCACAAGGTGCGCGGCGACCGCGGCGTGCTCTCGCCGCTTTACGAGCTGTCCGAGCTGACCGGCACACAGATACCGGCTCCGCTCGCCTCGCTTTCGACAAAGAAAGTCAGATTCAGCGGATCGATCGACCCGTCGGAGATGGCGGGCTCGCTTGTCTGATATGGGAAACGAATATACGGCGATAGCCGCGCTCTACGACGGCTTCAGAGGTGAATCGCCCAATATGTGGGCGGCGTATATGGACGAGCTTTTCAGCCGTTTCGCCGAAAAGAAGCCGCATACCGTGCTCGACCTCTGCTGCGGCACCGGCACCGTCACGGCGGCGATGTACCGCCTCGGATACGACATGATCGGGATCGACCGCTCGGAGGAGATGCTCGCGCTCGCGCACGAACACGCGCCGTCGGCGCTGCTGCTTCATCAGGATATGCGCAGCATAGATCTGTACGGCACGGTCGACGCGGTCATCTGCTGCCTCGACAGCATCAACTATCTGCCAAAGTACGAAGACGTCGAGCGGACGTTTTCCGGCGTCTGCCGGTTCCTTTCGCCGTCCGGACTTTTCATCTTCGACGTGAATACGAAAAAGCGGTTCGAGGAAAAATACGGCAAAAACGATTTCATACTTGAAAATAAAAACGGACTTATCGCCTGGTCGTGCGATTACAGACCGAGGCTGCGCCGCTGCGACTTTTATCTGTCCTGCTTCATACCCGGTGAGGACGGCAGATACACGCGCCGCGACGAGGAGCAGAGCGAATATCTGTATTCCGACGCACAGCTGCGCGCCGCGGCGGAGCAGAGCGGCTTTGAGGTGCTCGCATCGTACGACCGCATGGCGCTTCACGACGCGGATGAGAACAGCGAGAAGGTCCATTACGTGCTGAGAAAGAAAAAACAGGGATGAGCAGGATCATAAGAGCGATGACGAAGGACGGTTCCGCCGTCGCGATGGTCATCGATTCGACCGATATAGTAAACGAAGCGATAAAATATCACAACACCTCGCCCACGGCGACGGCGGCGCTCGGCAGGACGCTGACCGCGGCGTCTCTCATGGGCTCGAGGCTCAAAAACAAGGACGATCAGGTCACCCTGACGTTCAAGGGCGACGGACCCGCCGGCATCATTATGGCGGTGGCTGATTATTACGGCAACGTAAAGGGGTATATAGAAAACCCCGCCGTCGATCTGCCGCTTAAGCCGAACGGGAAGCTCGACGTGTCGGGCGCCGTCGGCGCCGGATATATGAGCGTCGTGCGCGACGTCGGGCTGAAGGAGCCGGTCACGGGAATACTGGAGATCGTCTCCGGCGAGATCGCCGAGGACGTCGCGTCGTATTACGCGAACAGCGAGCAGACGCCGACGCTGCTCTCGCTCGGCGTGCTCGTCGACCGCGATCTGTCGTGCGCCGGCGCCGGCGGCGTGCTCGTCCAGCTTCTGCCGCACGCCGACGACGGGATCGTAAAGATACTTGAAAACAACGTGGTGAACGTCACCGGCATATCTTCGCTGATCGCCGGCGGTCAGAGCTGCGAACAGCTGCTCGACCGGGTACTCGACGGAATCGGATACGATCTGTTCGACGAGACGAAGGTCGGCTACGTCTGCGACTGCAGCCGCGAGCGGATGCTGCGCGCCGTGCTCTCGCTCGGACAAAAGGAGCTGCAGAAGATCTTCAGCGAGCAGGAGACGATAGAGGTCTGCTGCCGCTTCTGCAATAAAAAATTCAGTTTTGACAAGAGTATAACGGGGTGATATTATGGAAAACGAGATCTATACCATACCGCTGTCAAAAATAATAGAGGAATTCCAGCTGCAGACGATATACTGCCCGGACGATCCCGAAAAGATCGAGGTCAGCCGCAGCGACGTGAACCGTCCCGGGCTGAAGCTGTCCGGATTCGGCAAGCTGTTCGACCGCGACAGGATCCAGATAATAGGAAGGGTGGAGTACGAATATCTCTGCTCGCTGCCTGACGATCAGCGCCGTCAGAGCTTCGAGAGCCTGGCGAAGGAAAAGCCGGTCTGTATCGTGTTCACGACCGATCTGCCGATCTCCGACGATCAGGTCCTCGTCTGCCGTGAAAACGGCGTGCCGCTGCTGCGCACGCAGATGCTGACGAGCGCGTTCATGTCGGCGCTCATCGCATCGCTGAACGTGTCGCTCGCGCCGCGGATAACGCGGCACGGCGTGCTCGTCGAGGTATATGGCGAAGGTATACTCATGCTCGGCGATTCCGGCGTCGGCAAGAGCGAGACGGCGATAGAGCTCGTCAAGCGCGGCCACAGGCTTATCGCGGACGACGCGGTCGAGATCAAACGCGTCTCGGCGACTACGCTCGTCGGCTCCGCTCCGGAGATAATCCGCCATTACGTCGAGCTGCGCGGGATAGGCATCGTCGACGTCCGCCGCCTGTTCGGTATGGGCGCCGTCAAGCTCACGGAGAAGATCGACCTCGTGATCGCGCTCGAACAGTGGGTGCAGGGCAAGATGTACGACCGTTTCGGCCTCGAATCGGAGTATACGGAGATACTCGGTATAAACATTCCGTCTATCACGATCCCCGTCCGCCCCGGCAGAAACCTCGCGATCATAATCGAGATCGCCGCGATGAACAGCCGCCAGAAGAAAATGGGCTACAACACGGCGGAGGAATTCAATAAACGTCTCATGGGTCAGATCAACGGCGACCAGTAAAGTACGGAGCCGATATAAAACGGGAGGAAAACACCCTCCCCTTTTTGAAATGATATGTTCCGCCGTGCGGAACATGATGTACCCTGCGGGAATGATGTAAGGCTGCGCCTTATGATGTACGCTTTGCGTATGAAAAGAGGAGTAGCTTCGCGACAAATTTTGGGGGTTGCCACCCCTCATTGACCCCCAAACCCCCTGTTCCCCTCCCACAGATCAGAGATCTGAGGGGGC
>JAFZRM010000091.1 GCA_017619885.1 Clostridia bacterium
GTAAAGAATAAAAGGTAAGCGCGCGGGTGGTGGGGGGGGGACGCCCGCGCGCGGCTGACGCCGCAAGAAGACGATATATTTTGCTGTCGCAAACTTCGATATGTTTTGCTGACGCAAAACTCGAGATGTGTGCCGCGCCGCGTCACACTCGATATGGCTTCGCCGAGATAGGCTGTAGGGGTCGGCGCCCTCGACGACCCGTTTCAAACGATGATCTGCGGGGTTGGGGTTCTCCTCATCCACCGCAAGCGGTCCCCCTTCCCCAACGGGGGAAGGTCGGCACGCGACACCGATCCCCTGTAGGGCGGGGGCTTGCTCCCGCCGTCGAAAAAGCCCCATATGATTATTTGGGGGGAGGCGGGGGTTTGGGGGCGGTGCCGGGGTTCCCCGCCGCGAACTGGAGAGCGGCGGGGGTTCCCGGAGAGGGGGGCGGGGAGTCCCCAAAGGCGCCGAGGAACGAGGCGCACCGAACATCGCGAAGCGACACCTTGATTCTGAATTCTGAATTCATGATTCCGAATTGATAAATGGAGATATAAAATGTCAAAACCGATAATAGCGATAATTGGACGTCCGAACGTCGGAAAAAGCACGCTGTTCAACAAGCTCGCCGGCGAACGGATCGCGATAGTTGACGACACGCCCGGCGTGACGCGCGACCGGATATACACCGAGGTCGAGTGGAACGGCAGGACGCTTCTGATCACGGACACCGGCGGTATCGAACCTAAGACCGACAACGCGATACTGAAGCACATGCGCGCGCAGGCGGAAACGGCGATCGAGATGGCGGACGTCGTGATCTTCATGGTCGACTCCCGCGCGGGACTCACCGCCGACGACGTACAGATCGCGCGGATGCTCCAGAAAGCGAAAAAACCGGTCGTCGTGGCCGTTAACAAAATAGACTCCGTCGGCAATCTGCCGATGGAATACTACGAATTCTACGAGCTCGGGTTCCCGGACGATCCCGTGGCTCTCTCCTCCGTCTCCGGCACGGGCACGGGCGACCTGCTCGACGCGGTCCTTGAAAAATGCCCGGACGACGACGGTATCGAAGAAGAAGACGACAGCATCAAGGTCGCCGTGATAGGCAAGCCGAACGCCGGCAAATCCTCGATCGTCAACAAGATAATCGGGCAGAACAGGATGATCGTATCGGATATCCCGGGCACGACGCGCGACGCGGTGGACGCTTATATAGAAAACGAATACGGCAAATACACGTTCATCGACACGGCGGGCATCAGGCGCCAGTCGAAGATATCCGACAACATCGAGCGTTACAGCGTTCTGCGCGCGAAAGCCGCGGTCGACCGCGCCGACGTGTGTCTTATAATGATAGACGCGGTGGAGGGCATCACCGAGCAGGACGAGCGCATCGCCGGCATCGCCCACGAGGCGGGCAAGGCGTCGATAATAGTCGTAAACAAATGGGACAAGGTCGAAAAAGACAACACGACCGTAAAGGAATTCACCGACAAGATCAACACGGCGCTGTCCTATATGACGTACGCGCCGATCATATTCGTTTCCGCGCAGACCGGACAGCGCATCAACAAGCTGTTCGAGCACATAAACTACGTTTACGGTCAGGCGACTTTCCGCGCGACGACGGGCATGCTCAACGACCTGTTAAACGACGCGACGACGCGCGTTCAGCCGCCGTCCGACAAAGGCAGACGCCTGAAGATATACTACATGACGCAAACGGCGATACAGCCGACGACGTTCGTGATATTCTGCAACAACTCGACTCTGTTCCACTTCTCGTATCAAAGATACATCGAGAACCGTCTGCGCGAAACGTTCGGTTTCCGCGGCGTGCCGATAAAACTCATAATAAGGGAGCGCGGTGATTGATATGAACAACGGAATTACCGGTTTTTCGATCGGGGATCTGCTCAGATACGGTCTGCTCGTGCTGACTCAGCGGCAGGGCACCGCTCTGCTAGTGATCAGTATGATACTGATCTGCGCCGCCGGATATATGATCGGCGGGATCAACACGTCTATCCTCTACTCCAAAGCCAGATACGGCAAGGACATCCGTGAGAGCGGCAGCGGCAACGCCGGGCTCACGAATATGCTGCGCACGTACGGCAAGGGCGCGGCGGCGGTGACACTGCTCGGCGACATTGCCAAGACCGCGTTGTGCTGTCTTATCGGCGCGATAGTGCTCGGCAAGACGGGCGCGTTCTTCTGCGGTTACGCCGCGGTGATCGGTCACATCTGGCCGGTGTGGTTCAAATTCCACGGCGGCAAAGGCGTGCTGTCGCTCGCCACGGTGATACTCTGCTGCGAGCCGAAGGCGTTTCTGATCCTTATCACCGTTTTCTTCATAATCGTGGCGTTCTCAAAATACATCTCGCTCGGCTCCGTCGTCTGCGCTCTGCTTTTGCCGGTAGTCTTATCGAGATTCATCGGCACGACGAACCTCGTGATCATCCCGACGGTGCTCGTTTGTCTGATCATAGTCTGGAAGCACCGTTCGAACATAAAACGTCTGCGCGAGGGCAACGAGAACAAGATACACCTCGGCAAAGACGGACAGTTCCTTTCGAACAAGATCCTTATACCCGTGGCGATCCTGCTCGTCGCGGCGTCCGTTCTGTCTGTTTTCCTGACGTTCCGCAAAACGTACGCCGTAAGCTACGGCAGCTACCGCATAAGCGAAGCGGAGCTGCGCATCCTCTTCATTATGGAGAAGCAGGCGTATTTCGGTGACAAGGAGCAAAACGACGACGCGGACGAGCAGATCATGAACAGGCTCGTTGAAGACGCGAAGCGCATGATCATACTGACCGCCCGCGCAAACGAGGACAAACGCGCGATATCCGACGGCGGCAGGACTCAGGCAGACTCGTATTTCGCCGATCTCGCCTCCCTGCCCGGCTACGTCGAGGGCGACACGAAGGAGACTTACGTACACCGGATCTTCGGTTCCGACGTCAGCCCGTCAAACGTCACCGCAGTGCTTCGCGCGGTGATATACGTGCAGGAATACGAGCAGAGCGTGACGTCCGAGCAGGCGCAGCGGCTTGTGGCCGAGAGCGTCGACGACGTCAAGGTAGCGGACAAAGTGATCTCATCGATCGTCGGGAAATACTGATATGGCTCACATCATACTTGTAACGTCGTTCAAAGGCGGCGTGGGAAAATCCACGGTATCCGCGAATCTGGCGCTGAAACTCGCCCGGCTCGGGCAGAAGGTGCTTCTGTGCGATCTCGATTTCGATCTCGGCACGCTCGACCTGATCACCGGATGTGAAGACAGGATGCTTTTCGACGTCTGCGACGCCGTTTACGGCAGACGCGACGTTGAGGACTGCGCCGTGACCTTCCCGTCGGTGCCCGGGCTTTATCTGCTCGGCGCGCCGTTCCGCTGTACCGACGAGATAGTACCCGAGGACTTTGCGGAAAAACTCTCCGCGATCTGCGAGCCGTACGATTACGCCGTGCTCGACACTCCCGGAGCGGATTCGGTAACGGTCGCCGTAGGCGCCCGCTGCGCGGACAGCGCGATCGTCGTAGCGACGCACAATCCGACGTCGCTGCGCGGCGCGGAAAAGACGGCGCAGCGTCTCCGCGACGTCGATCTGCCGTGCCGTCTCGTTATCAACAATTTCGACGCCGTCTCCGTAAGCGAAGACAAGCGCACCGGCATGATCTCGATGATAGACGCGACGAAAACTCCCCTGCTCGGCGTGGTGCCGTACGACAGGACGCTTATGTTCGCGCAGGAAAAAGGTGTGCTCGTCGACGGCGATTCGTTTCCGTCGTCGAAAGCGTTCGAGAACATCGCCCAGCGGCTCATCGCGGAAAAGACGGGCGGAAGGCCCGTGCCAGTGCTCAGCGGCGTGATCGGCCGCAAACGAAAAAAAGTCTTGACAAAGTAGATCACATAGTGTAAAATCAAACCATATAAAATGAAAGGCGGAGGATGACATGGAAATAGCGCTTATTGCTCACGACAAGAAAAAAGA
>JAFZRM010000009.1 GCA_017619885.1 Clostridia bacterium
GACGGTGTCGCCGACTTCCATTTTATAAAACGGAGTAAAGGCGATCGCCATGAAGCTCGGCGGCATGAACGTCCAGACTATGAAGCTGAAAAGCCCCGCGATGAAGCCCATCGCCGTGCCGGCTCTGACGCCGAGCATGACGCCGGTTATACATACGGGTATCATCGCGAGTGTCGCCACGAGCGGTCCGATCGGTATCGAGCCGAGCGGCGTGAAGCAGAAGACCGCCTCTATCGCGACCATCATCGCAAAGAATACGAGATATCTGATTTTCTTTCTGTCAACGGTTTTTCCGGTATTTGCCATTGAAAACCTCCGAATTATCATATTTGCAGTCATTATTATACGGGAAATCATCGCGGTTGTCAATATCGAATGTTGACAAACTTGTAAAATCAGACGAAATCAAAAATGTTTATCTTAACTGAAAGAAAAAGTATGAACTTATTAGTTGTTGTTGATTATCAGAACGATTTCGTGAACGGATCGCTCGGATATCCCGGGGCGGAAAAGCTCGAGGCCCCGATCCTTAAAAAAGTGCAGCAGTACGTGCTTGACGGCGGCGAGGTCGTCTTCACGCTCGACACGCACGCGTCGAACTATCTCGATACGGAGGAGGGGAGGAACCTCCCGGTCCCGCACTGCATAAAAGGCACGAAGGGACACCGCCTTTACGGCAACGTGGAGCGGATCTCGAAATTCGCCTCGGCGATCTTCGAGAAAGGCACGTTCGGCTGCGAGGCGCTGTCAGAGTACATACGCGACGGCAGATACGACACGATAGAGCTGTGCGGTCTCGTGTCCAATATCTGCGTGCTCGCCAACGCCGTGATCGCGAAGACCGCCGCGCCGTACGCGCACATCATAGTCGACGCGCGCTGTACCGGCTGCGCGGACCCGGAGATGAACGAAAAGGCGCTCGATCTGCTTGAATCCATCCACGTCGAGGTGACGGGAAGAAAAGGACGTGACGAAAAATGACGGACAGAAATTATACTCTTTTATGCGATTTCTACGAGCTGACGATGGGCAACGGTTATTTCGTCAACGGAATGCAGGACCGGATCTGCTATTTCGACGTGTTTTTCCGGCGCGTGCCGGACAACGGCGGCTACGCCGTTGCGGCGGGACTGCAGCAGATCGTCGAATACATCCTCGATCTGCATTTTGACGACGACGATATAGAATTTTTGCGCGGGAAAGGGATCTTCTCCGAGGATTTTCTTTCGTATCTGCGCGGTTTCCGCTTTACCGGCGATATCTGGGCGGTGCCGGAGGGCACGCCGATATTCCCGCAGGAGCCGATACTGACCGTGCGCGCGAAGGCGCCGGAGGCTCAGCTGATAGAGACGTTCATACTGCTTTCGATAAACCACCAGTCGCTGATCGCGACGAAGTCGAGCCGCATCGTCCGCGCGGCGAAGGGAAGACCGGTCTCGGAATTCGGCTCTCGCAGGGCGCAGGGCGCCGACGGCGCGATCCTCGGCGCACGCGCGGCGTATATCGCCGGCGCCGCCGGAACCGCTTGCGCGCTGTCGGATAAGATTTACGGAGTGCCCGCGGGCGGCACGATGGCGCATTCGTGGGTGCAGATGTTCGATTCCGAATACGAGGCTTTCGACACGTACTGCAAGATATATCCGAAGTCCGCGACGCTGCTCGTCGACACGTACAACGTGCTGAAAGAGGGCGTGCCGAACGCGATAAAGGCTTTCGACAACAATTTCGGGCGCGACCGCCGCGACGTCAGCCTCGGCATACGAATCGACTCGGGCGATATAGCGTATCTGTCGCGCCGCGCGAGACAAATGCTCGACGAGGCGGGATATCAGCACTGCAAGATAATAGCCTCGAACAGTCTTGACGAGCTGACGATCCGCGATCTGCTCAACCAGGGCGCGTGCATCGACGCTTTCGGCGTCGGCGAGAGGCTGATAACGAGCGAGAGCGAGCCGGTGTTCGGCGGCGTTTACAAACTCGCCGCGACCGAGGACGCGCGCGGGAACATCACGCCGAAGATAAAGATCAGCGAGAACACGTCGAAGATCACGAACCCGCATTTCAAGACCGTTTACCGCCTGTTCGACAGAAAGACCGGAAAGGCGCTGGCGGATCAGATATGCCTGTACAACGAGGAGATAGACGACGAAAAACCGCTTGAGATATTCGACCCGAACTACACCTGGAAGCGCAAGACGCTGAGCGATTTCCGCGCCGTGAAGCTGATGAAGCAGATATTCAGGGACGGAAAACTCGTTTACGAACTGCCGCCGCTCGACCGGATCAGATCGTACTGCGCCGAGCAGATGGAAACGCTGTGGGACGAGGTCACAAGATTCGAGAATCCTCACGATTATTACGTCGACTTGTCCGAAAAACTGTGGAACGTAAAAAAGGAACTGCTTGACAACAAGGGCAAACAGAGAAAGGCTGAACAATGAATTACGGATATTATAACGGTGAATTCGCGCCGCTGGCCGACCTGCGCGCGCCGGTGCTCGACCGCGCGTTCTATTTCGGAGACGGTGTATACGACGTCACGACGTACGTAAACGGCAGATATTTCGCCATGGACGCCCATTACGAAAGGTTCACGAACAGCTGCCGCCTGATCGGCATCGAGCCGGTCTGGAGCAAAGCGGAGCTAATCGGGATCTTCAATCAGCTGATCGTGCTGACAAGACCGGAGGGCGACGCACTCGTGTATTTCCAGGCGTCCCGCGGAACCGCGCTGCGCGATCATAAGTATGACGAGGGGATCAAGCCGAATCTTTTCGCCTATGTCAAACCGCTGAAGCGCGTCGATATGTACGGAAAGGTGAAGATGATCACCGAACCGGATATAAGATTCGAGATATGCAACATAAAGACGCTCGATCTGTTGCCCAACGTCATGGCGGCGCAGAAGGCGTCAAAGGCGTGCTGCTACGAAGCCGCGCTTTACAGAGGCGACACGGTGACCGAGGGCTCGCACTCGTCGGTCATGATCATATCCGGCGGCAAGGTCATTATTCCGCCGCTGACGAAATACATACTCCCGTCAGTCACGCGCAGATACGTGCTTATGATCTGTGAAGAGCTTGATTTGCCGCACGAGGTGCGCACGTTCACGGTGGACGAGATGATGAACGCCGACGAGGTCATCGTCGGCTCCGCGTCAGCTATGTTCCGCCGCGTGTCTGAAATCGACGGCAAGCTCGTCGGCGGCGGCGCCGAAGCGCTGTTCGCAAAACTCGCCGAGGCGTATAAGGAAAAGTACGAAAAAGAATAAGGTGTCGCTTCGCGACGAATTTGGGGGTCGCCCACCCCTCATTAACCCCCAAACCCCCTGTTCCCTCCCATCAAAAATGATGGGGCGCGAATCTTTTTATTTGAATTTTTTGTAAACATTTGCGTCATGGCAAAATTTTCCGGGCAAAAACAACGTCTAAATATATGAGAAGATCGCAGATGAGCAAAAATCGGATACAAAAGGAGAGAATAATGAAAAGAACAGCGGCTGTAATTTTGCTTTTGTCAGTAATACTGCTGACGGTAAGCTGCATGAATCGGAATGAAACCGCGGCGGGCTCAAACACAGAAACGCCCGATACAACGACGGCGCCCGATACAACGACGGCGGTTGAAACGCAGGACGACTCTGAACCTGAACAGATCACACGGGATTTTACGCCGGTCGCCGGCAAAAAGTACGTTGCGTATATTTATGTAGAGTACGTGTCGGAAGACGGCTTTGCCGGGGACGGAAATTTCAACGACGGTGTTTACGTATCGTATCCCGGAGCGAAAAACGTCTTCGGTATCTTCAATACCGTAAGGATCGTTTTTGACGGCGGCGATTACAAAGTCGAGGATAAAACAGTTCGCAACAGCGATATTGACTTCGGTGACTTTACGACTAAGCAGACGATAACAAAGGTCATTTCAGCACGTATATCGGATTATGAAGCGGGCGAGCCGGTGTATGATAAACCGATAATTTATCTCTACCCGGAAAAAGATACCGTCTGCACCGTTAAGCTCGAAGTCAGCGGCGGCATCACCTGCTCATATCCGGAATATAAAGAAAACGGCTGGGAAAACTTCACCGCAAAGCCGGACGGCACGCTGATCTTCCCGGACGGCGGCGAATACTACGCGCTTTACTGGGAGGGCAAGGGCGTAAGTGAGCCGGATATGTCAAAAGGCTTCTGCGTTAAAGGCTCAGACACGGCGGCATTTTTGACCGGTATACTGCCTCAGCTCGGCCTTAGCGCAAAGGAAGCGAACGAATTTATCATCTACTGGCTGCCCCGGATGCAGAACAACGCGTATAATCTCATATCTTTCCAGACGACAGCGTACACGGACAACGCAAAGCTCACCGTCACACCCGAGCCCGATACGGTGATACGCGTATTCATGGCGTATAAACCGATGCAGAATCCGGTCGAAATCCGGCCGCAGACGATCGAAACTCCGCAGCGCTTCGGATTTACCGTAGTTGAGTGGGGCGGAGCGGAAATAAAATAAAAGAATCAGCCCGGCACCGTTAAGGTGTCGGGCTTTTTCATTATTCAAAATCGTCTTCGACGACGATCTTCACCGCGTCGGAGTTTTTCAGAGCCTTGTTGTATTTCGATATGAAAGACGACGGGCTTTTTCTTTTGAACATATCTTTGAGAGATATCTTCTGCGTCGGTGTATCGGCAGTTATTTCAATGACCTCGGGCGGTCCGTCACACAGCCACGTTGAAATGATCTGTTTCCACTCGTCCTCATATTGAAAATAATAATCGTCAATATCCCAGTTCGCAATGGAAAGGAAGGCCGCGCCGCGCTGATATGAGATCAGACCCTGATTCAGATACGCGTCTTCCGAGGCGGCGTACTGCCTCGGTCCGTCTATCTCCTGCGCGATAAGTACGTTTTCGGGCAGGGAAGAGCGCACGTAGTCCATTGAGAAATTGTGGTCATACAGCGGCGCGTCGTCGAACCATACTATATCCGCATTCTCGCACAGATCGGCAAAGCGGTACGTGCAGCGCAGATACGACGCCTCGTCGAAAACGGACCCGAGCTGTATCGTGATCCTGCTGTCCGGGGCGACCGCTTTCTGCGCCGCGGCGAGCCGGTCGATGAAGTTTTTCAGCATTGCGTGCCTGAAATTGTACCACAGAATGCCGAGCGCGTCGGTCGCCGTGCACGCCGGCGCCTCGACCTCGTCAAACGAAGCGTAATTCTTTTTTGTCGCCTCGTTCAGCTTGTCAATGCTGCCGTACTTTTCGGACAGTGAAGAACGGAATTTTCCGATCGCGGCGTCGGAATAATCGTACTGCGTCGTGCACCAGTACTCCGTCTCGCAGTACGGCGTGAAAGCCGGCAGATAAAACAGAATGCTTTTGCCGTACTTTCCGTCAAAATGCGCCACGGCGTCTTTATAAAACGCGACCGCTTTTTCCGTCGCGGAATCGGACGCGAACGACAGCGTCGCGCGTTTGTAATACACGTCGCCCACGCAGAGATTCCCGGATACGTCGCGCTGAATCTCGTCGTCGGACAGCATTTTGTCGCCGTACCGGCGCGCGAAATCTATCGATACCGCCACCGGCAGGCCTTTTACGTTTATCACGTAGTCGAGCATTTCGTCAAACGGAGAATAATCGATAATCCCGTTCTCGTCCTGTATCAGATGCCACGGCATGTGGATCTTTATCGCGTTGAAGCCGGTGTCAGCCACGGTGTCGACTATCGATCTGAACTCCGCCGTGCCGCGCAGTCTGAAATTCCAGATCCTGAATATGAAGTATCTTTTCATTTCCGTATCCTGCTTTATCTCTTCCGTTTCCGCCGCGGTCACGGCCTCCGTTTCCGCCTCCGTTACCGTGCCGGAGCTTTCGTCCGTCGTCTCAGGGGCGGGCCGGTCGCAGCAGCATAAGAGCGGGAGCACGAAGCAGAACAATACAATTACAGTTATCAGCTTTTTCATCCTCATACCGTTATTTTCAGCGTCCCGCCTCGCGGTACGTAAAGACGCCTTTGATCGCCGTTTCTGCCGGAGCCGACCTCGTTTCCGTACAGATCACAGACCGTATAATCGAATTCATCATCCGTCGACGGTACCAAATAATCGTACGCCGTGTCGTTGAAGATATCCTCGTTTTTGCCCGACGGCGTGAACAGCGGTTCGCAATGCAGGACCGTTATTTTTCTGTCCTCCGTTTCCGAAGTGATAGTTGTGTAATTGGATTCCGGATGATACGCGCGGAACTTTCCGTGCAGCAGCACGCGCCTGTTTTCCGTCCAGTATTTCACGAATCTGCGCACAAGTTCCAATTGTTCTTCCGGTATCTCCGTCAGTCTTATAGATATCTGCGGAACGGAGAACAGAATGTTAAGAAGCTGCCTCTGACAGTTGAGGACCGATTCGCATTTGCCCCACAAAAGCATATCGGAATGGATCGCCGTGCCGCCGTTCACGAGCCGCAGCGCGGTGATGCCGACCCTGTTCGTTATCGGGTCCGCCGCGCAGTCGCCGACGCGCAGCATGTTGCAACGGTTGACAATATCAGCGCCGATGTAATTCTGCCGGAACTCGAACATGAAACCGGGGTCCAGCGCAGTCATCTTCGCGTATATCTCGTCCATCAGAAGGACCGCCGCGTGATCGAGCGTCTTCACATCCATTTCGTCGCTATACGGCGGGATGTGGTCGACGTCCATGTTGAACGCGTCGATGAAATCGAGCTTGAGCCCGTCTATGCCGTATTCGCGCACGTAGCGCTCGAGTATGCCGATTATATGCCTGCGAATTTCTGGATATCGAATGTCGAGCACGCCGGCGCCGAACGGCGGATTGTCGAACGCCATTTTGTCCTTAAGTCTGACGTATTCCGGCGAATCGAAACCGACGAACGGGACGGCGAACCACATTAGTATTTTGATGCCGAAGCCGTGCACACGGTCACAGAAGCCCTTGAAATCCGGGAATTTGTCCTTCGCCAGCTCCCACTCTCCGCATTTCTGATATGCTCCGGTGTTCTCGCCCTCGAACTGCCAGCCGTCGTCAAGAATAAACGTCTTGAATCCGATCTTCGCGGCGAGTTCCAGCTCCTTTTCGAGCAGATACTGCTCCGGCTCCTGGTGGAAGTTGTACCAGGACGAGTAAAGCGGCAGCTCCGCGTTGTCCGGAACGGGCACCTGTCCGTCCTTCAGAAACGAACGCATCCATTCGCCCGCCTCGGATATCGCGTCGCAGTAGTCGACCGGCCGCCTGTCAAGGCGCAGCAGCGCGTGATCCGACGCGGTCTTCACCGTGAAGCCTATCTCGTCGCGCTGATCGAGGTCTCTTACCGAAACTGCAAGATGTGAGCGCGAGAACGTGTCGGAAAGCGCTACGGTGACGCGGTTGACGCCCTCGGAATCCATGGTCGACAACAGCGGCGAGCCGTACTGATAAAGCGCGTCCGCGGCGTTGGGGAACCACCACTGCCGTATGCTGTGATCGCGGCCGCCGAGCGGCGTCCACGTGCTGAAAACGCCTCGCAGCTCCTCGACCCATTCGTATTCTCCCGCGCCGGGGAGCTCGTATATCTCGACGCCGTTATCCGTAAAGAGCGGCACAAGCGCCGTTTTGCGGTCTTTATATTCTATCATGGTCGTGATCCGCCTTTCGCCCGGTATCAGTTTTTGAATCTGTAAATGAAGTCCAGCCTGCCGAGCGGCGCGACGTCGCCCTTGTCGTAGAAATCCTCGACCGAGGCGTATCTGACTGTGCTGTCCGCGGCCTTGAAGAGAAGCTGTCCGTCGTCCGTCAGCGCGGAGAGGGGGAGCGTGTACGAAACTGATCTCTCGCAGATCTGCGTCTTAACGTCGCACAAAGGCGTGCGGGAGAAATCCTTGCCGAGACGGCACAGAGCGCCGTCCGATACGACGAATGCGCCTTTACTGCCCTTGATGAACAGGACCATGAAATCGCCTTCGCCTTCTCCTTTAAGAGCCTCCGCCGCGTCGAGCCTGAACGTGATCAGCCCGCCTGTTTTGCACACCGTGACGCCGGTTATCGCGTTTCTGCCGGTGTCGTTTTTATAATGCGTGCCGTAGCCGTCGTTGTCACGGTTGAACGCGCCGTCGTCCGTGCACGGGAAATACGCTTCCTCACCGTCGCCGTGCACCGGGACTTCGCCGTATCCCTTGTATCTTCTGACACAGCTGACGAGCTGCATGTAATAGTTGTCGAAATAACCGCCGCGCATCATCTCGAGGTCGCGGCTGTATTCGCAGTTGCACAGGTCGACGAATCTGATCGGGCGCTCCGGCGTGCCCTGCCACCTGCCCGCGATCCACTCGTTCCAGCCGGTCACGAGCACCACGGGCGGATCTGTTTCTATCGCACGGTCGAACTGCTCGCCGAAATTGTATCCGCGGTAAATCGCGCCCTCACTCTTGTCGTTTTCACCGTTGTGGAAAGCCCTGCCGCGGTTCGCCGTCTCGCCGTATAAGACGGAGTCGCCGAACATGATCTGCGGATGCTGCGCGACGGAGACGTTTATCACCTCGTCCTCACCCGCCTCGTTTTTGAAGACTCTCTGCGGACGAACGAAATCCATCCACGGCCAGCCGCCGACTTTGTCAGGCTCGTTCGGCCACTGGGATTTCTTTATATCGAAGAATTGCCGGCATTCATCCGAGCACTCTTCCTCGATTGCGATAATAAGCGGTTTTTTGTCAAACACGTACCACGTGTCGGGGCAGAAGTTCTGCTTATATATCGCGTCGTAGATCTTCTGCACGGTCTTGCCGGACTGGGTGTTCGTGTAGAACATCACGCGCGGGATCCTGAAGCCCTCGTCGTGGTATTCCTGAAGCACGGACATGACCTTTTTCGCGTTTTTCTCGTAGATCACGGCGTTCGTCGTGTCGAAGTACAGAAAGTCGACGTCCGCCTGCATCAGAAGCTTCATGTGCTTCCTGATGACCCACTCGTCGTCGGAATAATAGTAGCCGTAAAACGGCTCGCCCCAGTGGTGCATCTGCCCGATGTCGCCCCATACGTCGAAGCGCTTGCCCGCGTCGGGGTATTTTGCGATGATTTTAGTTATGTCAAGCGGAGCGTGTCTGCCGTGCTCGCCGCACCACAGAAAATAGAATATGCCCACCTGCCGGTTCTCCCGCGGGGCGGGGCACCGGTCGGGCAACGGAGTTTCGCGCCCGAGCGCGTCGATACCGTATAGCAGTCCGTTTGAAAGATCTTTCATTTTCAGATACCTCCTTCGGGTTTCTTTTATCATCATACCACATTTTTGCGCCGATTTCAAGATGAATCGCCATGTTTGGCAAAGAAAAATCTTGACATATGCAGGCTTTTGTGTTATACTGTCATAAAAGAACCGAAAGAGGTGAAAAGAATGATATATAAGAATCAATACGTTCCGGACGAACTGAGACCGATCTCCGCCTGGGGATACTTCGGTTATTCGCTGTTGTTCTCGATCCCGCTGGTGGGATTCGTACTGCTGTGCGTTTTCGCGCTCGGCGGCACTTCGAACGTCAACCTCAAAAGCTATGCGAGATCGTATTTCTGCATGTTCATCCTCATCCTTATCATCGTCGGTATCGCGCTTCTGATCATGGCGATAACGGGATCGTTCGCCGCGATATTCTCGTATCTGCAGAACAAAGCGTAAAAACGTGAATTTCGACCGGCACCGTTTCGACATCGCAGTATCGACCAACGACACCGCAAAGCTTTTCGCCGCGCGCGGCGGAGCCGAGGGTGTCGTTGTTGTCGCCTCATCTCAGACGGGCGGCCGCGGTCGGCTCGGCCGGCGTTTCTACTCGCCTTCGGGCGGGCTTTACATGAGCCTGATACTGCGCCCGCGCTTTTCCGACTTCACGCTCATAACGCCGGCGGCGGCTGTCGCCGTCTGCCGCGCGCTCGGTTCGCTCGGCTTCGACTGCGGGATAAAATGGGTGAACGATATTTATAAAGACGGCAAAAAGGTCTGCGGAATACTGACCGAATCTAACGTCGAACAGGGCTGGGCGGTGCTCGGCGTCGGCATAAATACCGTCTGCCCCGGACCCGGCGCGCCGGACATCGCGGGCTGGCTTTACGACGGCACAGCGGACAACCGCGCGGTCGAGGACGCGGTGCTCGAACAGTTCGACCGCGTCTACTCCCGCCTGCCGGATAAGGAATTCATCGAATATTACAGGCAAAAAAGCTGCCTGCCCGGCAAAACGCTTCTGATAGGCGGCCGCGAATATAAATACGAAGGGATCGGCGACGACCTTTCGCTTATCGCGTCGTCCGGCGGGGTGATCAGCCGCTTCACCTGCGGCGACGTCAGCATAAAAACAGTCTGATACGAAAGGATCAAACGGTATGAATCTACAGGAATCCGGTGAGATGTATCTGGAAACGATATATATCCTGAGCAAAAAACTCGGAGCCGTGCGCTCGATCGACGTCTGTGAATATATGAAGTTCTCGAAACCTTCGGTCAGCCGCGCAATGGGCCTGCTGAAAAACGGCGGGTTCATCGACGTGGATCAGAAGGGATATATAACCCTGACCGGCGTCGGATACGAGACGGCGTCAAAGATCTACGAACGTCACACGGTGCTGACGCAGTGTCTTCTGACGCTCGGCGTGGATGAAAAAAACGCCGCAAACGACGCCTGCCGGATAGAGCACGTGATCAGCGACGAGACGTTTGACGCGATAAAGGATCATATGAATAAATACAACGGATAATAAAAGCGGGACGGATCTTCGGCGCGGCGTGATAAGAAAGTTTTTCAATTTCTATACCGCGCCGAAAATGAAGACGCCCGCAAGCGGGTTAATGAAGAAGTGAAGACGCTTCGCTAATGAAGACGCTCCTGCGGAGCTAATAAAGAACGGGGGCGACTTCGTTTCATTAGTGAGCGAAGCGAACGTCTTCATTATACCGGCTGAATACGAAAAAGCAGACTGATATTGATTTTCAGTCTGCTTTCATTTTTCAGGGCGCACTTACTCACCACGCTGACACTCGGTGAAAAACATCCTTATGACAGTCGGGCATAATCCGTCCCGGTTTTTTATTTTAGTGTGATATCCGTATACGCGTTGTTCCGGTAAACTTTAAGCGTCGGACCCGTATCCGACAAGGCCGAGGCAAGCGAATCGGCGTCGTACACGTCTTTGCCGTCGACCGACACGATTATATCGCCCTTGAGCAGTCCGTCAGCGCCGGCTGCCGACGTCACGAAGCAGCCGACGGGGATCTTGTAGATCTTCGCCTGCGTTTCCGTCACAGGTTCGATATAAACGCCGAGCCGTTCGATGAACAGAGGCGTGGGGTTGACCGTTATGTCGTGCTGAGGCGTCAGGATTATCAGCTTCTTCACGGATTTCAGCACGGCGTCCATGTGGCTCGCCGTCACGGCCGAACCGTCGCCGCTTCTGACGACGCCGACCGTCTGGCCGTATTTGTTGATCACCGGCGCGCCGATGCTTTTGAAATCGCCCTGCAGACTTACGGTTATCTCGCCGCCGGCGGATATCACGCGGCACTGAACGGGGGCTGTGCCCAGTTCCTTGCAGTAGACGGTCTGCCCGTCCTCGAGCGCGCGCGAATCGCCGATCTCGGCGCACTGCAGCCCGGTCTTTTTTATTTTGACCAGCGCTATGCCGCTGTCAGCGTCCGAGCCCGCCGCCGAAGCGGAGAGCTGCGTCCCGTCGGACAGCGTGACCGTGATCTCAGCCGCTCCGCTCACCGTGTCGTAGCCGGTCATTATATAACCGTCGTCTGTGAGTATCGTGCCGCTGCCGGTGCGCTCGCCGTCCGCCGTAACCTTAACAGTGCATTTCGCATAAAGCGCGTCGATCTGCGCCGCGTCAAGCTCGGTCTTGTGAGGGCTCGACGCCGCGGGTATCTCGCCTTTCAGGAACTCGCTGAAGGTGTAGCCCTTCGTGCGCATTATCGTGTCGGTGACGAACACCGCAACAAGGCAGAGAAGTACGGTGAACGAAACGATTATTATAACGGTAAGAACGGTGCGGGCGCGTTTGTTCTGCCGGTTCTCAGCCAGTTCTTTTTTGTACTCGTCGTAGTTGTGCCGGTACTGGAAACCGCCGTACGATTCTTCCTTCTTGTCGTTTTCCGTTGTGTTTTCTGTGTAGTTCTGCATAATATCCGACTTCGTACCGTCACTCGGTACGCTGCTTTTTCGGCGTCTCGGCGGGAGTCAGAGTGAATACGAATTCGCAGTATTCGCCGTAAACGCTGTTGACCCAGATCTCCTCGCCGTGCGAGTCGATTATCGTTTTCACTATATAAAGGCCGAGACCGACGCCGGTCCTGTCGAGGCCCCTGCTCTTGTCGCTCTTGTAGAACCTGTCGAATACCATCGGCAGATCCTCCTTGGCGATGCCCTCGCCCTCGTTGTAGACGGCGGTGTAGATCTTGCCGTCGCGCTCGATGTGCGATATCCTGTAAACGCCTCCGTCGCGCGCGAATTTAACGGCGTTGTCACAGAGGTTGTATAACACCTGATAAACGGCGTCGCGGTCCGCGTTGACGTACATGTTGTCGTGTTCGGGCTCGAAGCGAACGTCGAGATTCTTCTTTTCGAGCCGCTGTTCGAGCGATATGATGATCTGCCGCGACATCTCGCAGATGTCGAACGGCGCCATGACGAATTTTCTGTCGCCCGCCTGGATCCTCGATATGTCGAGCAGGGAATTGACGAGGCGCGCGAGACGCTTGACCTCGCTCGAAACGATTTCAAGATAGTAATTCTGTTTTTCGTACGGTATCGCGCCTGAAAGGATGTTGTCGATGAAGCCCGCTATCGTCGTCATCGGCGTGCGCAGGTCGTGGCTTACGTTGGCGAGGAACGTTTTGCGCGTCTCCTCGTTCTTTTCAAGCGAGGACGCCATGTTGTTGAACGCCGCCGCGAGCTCCGCGACCTCGTCGTTGCCGGTGACCGGGACGCGGACGTCGAATTTGCCCTGCGAGAACGAACGCGCCGCCTCGCTCATCTTCTTAAGCGGCGAGACGATCTTGTCGGTGACGAAGAACACGGTTATGAGCGCCGCCGCCGTCACCCAGAGTATAGCGATGATCGTGGTCCTCACGGTGTTGCCGGCTATGCCGGGGATCGAAGACGTGGCGGAACAGACGATCACCATTCCCGCGGTCGCTCCCGTGCCGTCCGCTATGCGCCCGCTGAAAACGAGCATCTTGGAGGGCAGCAGACCGTCAAGATCCGTGTATCCGCTGAAATCGTCCGTGCTTTTGAGGTTATACAGCGAAGAATCCTTCACGGAATCGCCCTCCGATATGCCGTCGGGCGCGGAAACCGCGAGCTGGACGAGTCCGTCGCCGTTCGTCACGATCACGAAGATATCGTTGTTCACCGCGTCTATTATATGATTTATGATCGGAGATATGTCGGACGCGGAGAAATAAACGTACCGTCCGAAATCCGTCGTGCCGGAAGAAGAATAACCGGACGACAGATAAGACACGAGTGAATCCCGCGTCGATCTCATCGATTCTTTTTTGATGTTCTTCGAATACGTTGCCGATGAAGACGAGTATATCAGCCCCAGTATCGTGAAGCTTACGACGATGATCACCATGAAAATGGTGAAATATCGCGTGAAAACGCTTTTGAACACAGCCGCCTCCGGATTTCGTGTAAGTTGTCAGGGGGGCTTAGCACGCTAAGCCCCCGCCGGTATTACTGAAGTATCTCGAATTTGTAGCCGACGCCCCAGACGGTCTTGAGGATCCATTTGTCGGACACGCCCTCGAGCTTCTCGCGCAGACGCTTCACGTGTACGTCGACGGTACGGCTGTCGCCGAGATAGTCGAAGCCCCAGACCTTGTCGAGGAGCTGGTCGCGCGTGAAGACCCTGTTGTAGTTGGAAGCGAGGAAATACAGAAGCTCGAGTTCCTTCGGGGGGATGTCCACGCTCTTGCCCTTCAGCTTGAGCTCGTATTTCTGCAGGCTTATCTCTATGTTCTCGAACTTGATGACCTCTTCGTTCGAGGGATTCTCGTGGCTGTTGCAGCGGCGGAGAACGGCCTTGATCCTGACCGCGAGCTCCTTGAGATCGAACGGCTTCACGACGAAATCGTCGGCGCCCATCTCAAGACCGAGGACCTTGTCGAAGACCTCGCCCTTCGCGGTGATCATTATGATCGGCTTGGAGGAGACTTCTCTGATCTCACGGCATACGGCCCAGCCGTCCTTCTTGGGGAGCATTATGTCGAGCAGAACGATATCCGGCTCGTACATTTTGAAGAATTCAACGCCCTGAGCGCCGTCGTTGGCGGTCTTGACCTCGTATCCCTCGTGCTCGAAATAAACGCGAAGAGTTTCGCAGATGTTGACGTCGTCGTCGATTACGAGAATTTTGGTTCCCATCATGATCTTATACCTCCGTATATTTATGTTTTTGTTAACTTTGTGAGATTTTTCACTAACTTCATTATATCACTCCGCGCGGCTTTTGGATGAACACATTGTAACAAAAATGTAACAAATAAATAAATTGAGCAAAGCGCCGCGGCGCGTGGATATATATATAATGCGCATTGAAATAAAAAGTTCATTAAATTTCATTGACAAAACGGACGGTGTGTGATAGAATTAGCATGCTGTAAATATTTCCGAAAGAGATTTATATGAAACTTGGTATCATTGGACTGCCGAACGTAGGCAAGAGCACGCTTTTCAATGCAATAACGAACGCCGGCGCCGAAATGGCGAACTATCCGTTCTGCACGATAGAACCGAACGTCGGCGTCGTGTCCGTGCCGGACGAGCGCCTCGACCGGCTCGCCGAGATATATCATCCCGAAAAATACACGCCGGCGACTGTGGAGTTCGTCGATATCGCCGGGCTCGTCCGCGGCGCGTCGAAGGGAGAGGGTCTCGGCAATAAATTCCTGTCGCACATTCGCGAGGTCGACGCCGTCGTCCACGTGGTGCGCTGTTTCAGAGACGAAAACGTCATACACGTCGACGGCGATATCAACGCGATGCGCGACGTCGAGACTATAAACACCGAGCTCATTCTCTCGGATATCGAGCTTTCCGAGCGCCGCGCCGATAAGGCGAGAAAGATGATGAAGGCCGACAAAAAGTTCGGCGCCGAGGCTGATTTCTTCGACCGCGTGACGGCGGAGCTGAACAACGGCGTCTCCGCCCGCGCGATAGAATGCACGCCGGAGGAGGCGGAGCTGCTCTCCACAGTGCCGCTGCTCTCCGCGAAGCCGATAATATACGTGGCTAATATCCCGGAATCCGACGTCGGTACCGATCTGTCGGACAACGCCGAATATCAGGCGCTGAAAAAATACGCGCAGACCGAGGGCTCCGAGGTCATACCGATCTGCGCCGAGATGGAAGCGGAGCTGTCCGAGCTCGAGGGCGAGGAAAAGCAGATGTTCCTTGAAGAGATGGGAGTGAACGAGAGCGGTCTCGACAAGCTCATAAAAGCGAGCTACCGTATACTCGGACTCATAAGCTTCCTCACCGCCGGACCGAAGGAGGTCCGCGCCTGGACGATAAAGAACGGCACGAAAGCGCCGCAGGCGGCGGGAAAGATCCATTCCGATATGGAACGCGGGTTCATACGCGCCGAGGTCATCGCGTACGACGATCTTATGGCGGTCGGCGGAAGTCTGGCTGTCGCAAAGGAAAAAGGCCTGATCAGAAGCGAAGGCAAGGAATACGTCTTCCGTGACGGCGACGTCGTTGTTATAAGATTCAACGTTTAAGGGCACCAGCCCTTTACGACTACCCATAGCGCAATTGGATAGAGTATCAGATTCCGATTCTGACGGTTGGGGGTTCGAATCCCCCTGGGTAGGCCAGAAAAAGCAGCGATTTGCCTACCGGCAAATCGCTGCTTTTTCAACTGAATCCGTCCTACGGGAACCCCCGTTGCTCACGAGTTCGCAACGGGGAACCCCTATCACGGACGGGTTAAATCCACTGCGTGGATGAAATCGCTGCGCGATGAAATCCGCTCGACGCGGGTGAGAGGAGAACGGTATGAAAATGCTTGCGGATCTGTTCCTGACGTTTTTCAGGATAGGTCTGTTCACGTTCGGCGGCGGATACGCCATGATATCGATGATCGGCAATATCTGCGTCGACCGGAAAGAATGGATAACGAACGATGAGATGGCGGATATAACGGTCATAGCCGAATCCACGCCCGGTCCCGTCGCGATAAACTGCGCGACGTACGTGGGCTTTAAGAAAAAAGGCTTTGCCGGCGCCGCCGCGGCGACGCTCGGCGTGATCCTGCCGTCGTTTCTGATTATTCTTCTTGTCACTTCCCTGCTTAAGGCGGCATGGAAAAACCCCTGTGTGCAGGCGGTGCTTCGCGGACTGAAGCC
>JAFZRM010000092.1 GCA_017619885.1 Clostridia bacterium
CGGACTTTCCGGTGTCATCCGGCTCCGTGACGGTAAGACCGGGCTCCCCGGTGTCATCCGGCTCCGTGACGGTAAGACCGGGCTCCCCGGTGTCATCCGGCTCCGTGACGGTAAGACCGGGCTCCCCGGTGTCATCCGGCTCCGCGACGGTGCTTTCGGGACCGGTTTGAGGATCTGCTATGACGTCCGGCGGCGATTTCCTCGACGAGACCGCCGTGCCGATAACGACGGCGGCGGTCGCCGCAAGCGCCGCCGCGATCAGCGCCGTGCGCAGCGCGCGTTTCTTTCCGTTCTTCTTTTTCCGTACGGACGCGTATCTTTCCTCGCACGATGCGATGATCCCGTCGTCTGTCTGCGATAACGCGTCGTAAATTTTCTCACTTTTCCTCATTCAAATACCCCTCTCTGATAAGCGTTTTTTTCAGGTCCTGCCTCAATCTGAAGAGTTTTACGGAGACGTGTCCCGGCGTTATGCCGAACGCGGCGGAAAGATCGTTCACGGATTCCCCCGCAAAATATCTCTCCACGAAAAGCGTACGGTCATCCTCGCTCTGAGCGAGGAGCCACGCGTTTATCGCGGCGGAGAGCTCCCTTGATTCGACGCTCGCCGAAACGTCCGAGCCGTCCGGGACGCAGTCGTCAAGCTCGGATAAAAGCAAGTCCGCGCCGGCGCCGCGTTTCAGCGCCGTGTTATTGCGCAGACGGCTGACCGCGATATTTCTGACGATCTTCAATAAATATGCACCGAGGCACTCCGGCCGCTCCGGCGGGATCCTGCGCCAGACCGTCAGAAGCGCGTCGTTGCAGCACTCTTCCGCGTCGCGCCCGTCGCACAACGTGTTTTTCGCAACGGTTTCGGCGCGTTTGCCGTATTTTTTCCACAACTCGCCGATCGCCGTCTGATCACGCTTGAAGAAAAGTTCCGTTATCGCCGTGTCTTCCATAAAATTCTCCTTGTCTGAAGGCTTTCACTTATAAAGTCGCAGATCAAACCGGAATATTACGTTTTTTTTTCAAATTTTTATTATTACCGCTCCGCCGTAGTCGGTAAGCGGACCGCCGGTCAGCGGGATACAGTCCGTCCCGTGCGCCGAAAGGAAGCTTTTTATTCGCTCCCCGTCCCGGTGCAGCGCCGGGTCGCCGAAAAAGAATACCGCGCCTTCGTCGTAAAACGACGCGCCGCCTATGAAGCCGCAGTCGTAACCCGGCAGGTCTATATATCCGGCGCCGATCTGCAGCGTATCAAAGCCGAGGCTTTCAAGCGCGGACAGTATCCCTTTGTCGGCGGAGACGGCGCAATCCTTCGTCATGAGAGTCGAGCAGCGCGTATAACCCTGTTTTACGGAGATCACCCTTTTGTCAATGAATCCGGGCAAAGCTTTCCCGTATCCTATGACCGTGCAGTCCGTGTCTATGAAGTTGAGGATGACGTCCTCAGGATATCCGCGCCCGTGTACCTTGTCGGTAATGATCGGGTCCGTGCCGTCGAAAACAGAGCGGTTTTTCTCATAATACGGGCGGCTTAAGACGATCTTGCCGCGATACGTCCCGACGAGCATGTCCGCGTGGCAGGCGACGGGACGGTCGAGCGCGGAGCAGGGCGGCAGTTTTCTTATTTCATACGCGCCGCCGAGCGGCAAAAGCATTTTGTCCGGCGCGTCTTCACTTATGAACAGTATTTTTTTCATTTTCCCCATAAAAGGCAACAAGGCTGTCGCATACGCGGCAGCCTTAATAAGCAACGGAATCGATCAGATAGCGCGGGTGATCTTTCCGGAGCGCAGGCAACGGGAACATACGTTGACAGTCTTCGGAGTGCCGTCTACAACAGCTTTGACTCTTCTGATGTTGGCTTTCCATGCTCTGTTGGTCTTGCGGTTGGAGTGGGAAACGTTGTGTCCGAACGTGACGCCCTTTCCGCATATACTGCATTTTGCCATTTTAACACCTCCAAATTCGGTAACTTTCTTCTCTTTGATAACAAGCGAGGGTCATTATATCACACTTTTTCGCAAAATGCAATACGTTTTTGAAAAATTTACAATTTTATTTTGTCCCGAAAAGTCTGTCGCCGGCGTCGCCGAGACCGGGAACGATATAGGCGTGCTCATTGAGGTGATCGTCGACCGCCGCGAGATAGATATCGACGTCGGGATGGCGCTTCTGCACCTCGGCGATGCCTTCCGGCGCGCCGACGAGGCACATCAGCCTGATGTTGTGTACGTCTTTCGCCTTGAGCATATCGATGGCGTCTGACGCCGATCCGCCGGTCGCGAGCATCGGATCGCAGACTATCGTGATCCTCTCCTCTATATCGAACGGGAGCTTGCAGTAGTATTCGACGGGTTTATGCGTCTCCGGATCTCTGTAAAGACCTATGTGACCGACTTTTGCGACGGGAACGAGCGAAAGGAGTCCGTCCACCATGCCGAGACCCGCGCGGAGTATCGGGATTATCGCGAGCTTCTTGCCGGCGATGACCTTTGCGGTGCAGCGCGCGACGGGCGTCTCTATCTCGACGTTCTCAAGCGGAAGATCGCGCGTGAGCTCATAGCCCATAAGCATCGCGATCTCGTCGAGCAGTTCGCGGAATTCCTTCGATCCGGTCTGCTTTTTTCTCATGATCGTAAGCTTGTGCTGTACAAGCGGGTGATTGATGACGTGCAGTATACTCATAACTTTTCTCCCAACTGTTGTTTTTCTTTGATATTTTACTACAAGTCCGCTTCGATTTCAATACCCGCAGAGATTTTTTTGTCACATAAAATGTAAATTTTACATAATTTGTTGACACGGGGAGGAAAAAGCGGTATATTATTTATATAATTCCGCTGTGTGAGGTGCATCATGCCGTTTTTACCGGTAAACAGAGAAGAAGCGGGCGGCGACGTCGACTTCGTGTACGTGTGCGGTGACGCTTACGTCGATCACCCTTCTTTCGGCGCGTCTATAATCTCGCGCGTGCTCGAGGCGGAGGGCTTTTCCGTCGGCATGCTGTGCCAGCCGGATTATCACGACTGCGAAGATTTCAAAAAATTCGGGCGTCCGCGCCTCGGATTCCTCGTCAGCGCCGGCAACATTGATTCCATGGTGGCGCACTATACGGCGGCGAAAAAGCGGCGGTCCCAGGACTACTATTCCCC
>JAFZRM010000093.1 GCA_017619885.1 Clostridia bacterium
CCCGGCGTCGGAGTCTATTTCGATTCGCTCATGCACCGCGTCAGCCGCGAGGATACGACTCTGTACCGCGACGCGGCGGGCGAGTTCTTTATGGCAAAGAGCGAGACCGAGGACGCCCAGCTCTACATAACGAGCGAAAAGCAGATAAGTGCAGTCACGGTCGACGTCGGCGCGCTCGCGAACGAAGCGGGAGACGAGCTCGGCTATACGCTGCTCGACGAACACTATTATGATCGCGTCGTATTTAAGTCGACTCTTTCCGGCGAGCGCTTCGATTCTCCGATTGACGACGGCGCTCACGGCGAGGCGCTCCCGCGTCTTCGCACTCCGCTCGATCTTCAGGAGAATGAAAGCCATGCGATCGTCGTGCAGGTCGCGACGACCGCCTCGGACGCCTCCGGCTGGTACGCCGCGCCCGTCACGCTCAAAACCGCTGACGGTACGGTCGTAAAGGAAGCGATCCTTCGCGTGTACGTCTTTAACTTCACGCTCGACGAGAAGCCCGCGATGGAGACTGCGATCGGCTTCAATTTTGACAAGGTCTACGAGCAGGCGGCAAAGGAAGAGGCGAAAAATAGAGCGGGCTCCGATGCAGTCGACAGATCGGACGTTTACGCCGTTATGAACGAAGAAGCATTCCGCGAGGAATATAAGCCCCGCATCGCCGAGCAGTATATGCAGCTCTTCCTCGACAGCCGTATAAGCCCTTATCATCTGCCGTACAGCGTCACCGATCCGCGCGCGGACGAGATAATGTCGAATCCGCGCCTGACCACATTCTGTATCGACGGCGGCGGAAATTACCACGAGGCGCTCAAATCCGCTATGGCGGAAGGCGGTTGGATTACCTCCGACGCGAAATACATCAGTACGTACCGCAAGCTCGCGCAGAATGAGGAATGGCTTCACAAGGCGTACGTCTACTACGTCGACGAGCCGAGCCCGTATAACGTCGGCCTTGCGAGACAGGTTAAAGAGCATATCGACGGCGTGCTCGACAGCACCGACGACCTCAAGGGGCTCGAATGGCATCAGGTCGTGCCGATGGGCGGCAACGATTACTTCGTTGACGAATTCGGGATCAAGACCGACGAGAACGATTACCTCTACCGCTACGTCGATATCATGATCCCCGGCACACCCTCGTTCACGAGGTATTACACGAGCGCCGAGCGCAAAGAGTTCAAGAAGCAATACGGCTACGATCCGCTCAACATACCCGGGATCGTCTGCAACTGGATCACCGCAGACATTTGGAAACTCTACCCGGAGCAGTGGCAGCAGAGATATGACAAATACGCCGAAGAGGGACGCCGCCGTTGGTGGTACCTCTGCTGTGCGCCGGAGATGCCGTACCCGAATTTCTTCACGTTCTATCAGGGGAACGTGATGAGAGTATTGTTCTGGCAGCAGTATCTGTTCCACGTCGAGGGCTTCCTCTACTGGACGACGCAGGATCAGTGGGACAGGACGACTCTCACGGACTTCCCGACTAACGGCGACGGCGTGCTCCTTTACTGGGGCGAGATGTGGGGACAGCATGAGCCGGTCACGTCGATCCGCTGGGAGTATATCCGCGACGGCATCGAGGACTTCCAGTATTTCAGTCAGCTTGAACGCGCCGGAGTCGGCAGAGACGAGGTGTTGTCAAAGTACGTCAATTGCGTGACCACGTCTATCCTCGAGTATAACGACACCGATCCGTACGCTTACGAGGACACGAGGATCGAGATGGGCTTCGCGCTCGAACGACTGTCGGCGGCGGACTGACTTCCACCGCGTACCGGCCTTTAAACGGACGCGCGGCACAGACGCCGTTTGTGTACGTTGTGCGCGTATCCGAAGAAGGGAAAAGAGGATCGCGTGAGATCGAAACAAAAGACAGGATCGGGGCGAACGAAACGTTCGCCCCGATCTTCGGGATTTTTAATCAAAAATTTACTTTTTTGCGCGTCACGCCTTGCAATTTTCGATATTATTTGGTAGAATACTATATGTATATATCTATAATCTTATGAGAATGTCGATATGAAAAAACGATTTATGCTTTTTGCCCTCTCGTGTTTGATCGTACTGTCCGCGATCCCCGCCTTCGTAGTGACGACAAACGCGGCATCCTATATGAGCAACAAGACGGAGATCCCCGTAAACCTTGAAGTTTCCGGGGCGGAGGCGTTATGCCAGACAGAAGACGGCTACATATGGATAGCTCAGTATTCATGGCTGACGCGCTATGATTCCGAGCAATTCGTGACGTATAAGAGCTTCGAATATGAAGGGCGGGAGTATTCCGTAACCAACGTCCGCGCGCTGGCTGCGGACGGAAACACGCTTTACGTTGCCACGTCGGGAGCTGTTTACGTATATAAAGACAATCAATTCTCGCCGCTTGTCGTTGACGCCGGCGTTGTCATCACCGACATAAATCTTGACGCGAAGAACGGTATTCTTTATATCTGCACGCTTGAAAACGGCGGTATCGTTTATAATCTCTCGGACGATTCAAAAACCACGATTCCCGGGACCGACGGAAAAGAAGTACGCGATATCGCGCTCGATACCGCGGCGGATACATATTATTATCAGACAGACGAAGGAGTTTACGACAAAGACGGGAAAGAGATCATTCAGAATCCGAGGATCCTTGAAATATACTCCTACGGCGCCGATCTGTTCATGGCTGAGGACAGCGGTATCATATTCAGATATGATATGGAAAAAGGGAAGATGCTCGACGACATCACCGTTCCGGATCAGGTCAATAAGATGCTTTATTCCGAAAAAGACGCGCTCCTTTTCGTCGCCTGCGAAAAGGAAGGTATTTACTGCGTCGATCTCAGCTCGTCCTCTCCGGTCATTACCCCGGCGGGAGAACTTGAAAACAAGAGCCAGCTCGTGGATCTTATGGTGGACTATGAAGGAAATCTCTGGGTGGCGTCTCATTACATAGGCGCGTCCGGCGTGTCCATAATCACCAAAAACGCCCTTTCGGAGCTGCTCTTCGACGATGAGATCTGGCAGGCGCTGAGCGCGCCGCCCGCGTTCGACAGAAACGTATACGCTGTGGAAAAACACGATGATATCCTATATATTGTCGCCGCAACGAGAATCTACAGATATGATCTGAAACAAAACAAGATCCTGCCGGATAACGTCATCATGCAGACCATCGACGAATACGCCGAGGCGAAAACCAACGAAGGCAAAGAGCAAGACGATAATTTCTCTTTTTCATACGCTCCCAAAGACTTCGAGGTATTCAAAGATAAGATATACTTTGCCGTTTCCAACATCGGTCTTCTGGAATACGATCCCGCATCGGAAAAAGTCGTGATCTACGACGCCGACTACATCCAGAGCCATATCGAAAAGACCGTCGGGGATCCTGATCTCTCCCTGACCAATTCCATTCGTTCCATGCGAAGCTTTGACGATTATCTCGTGCTCGGATATTCGAAAGGGATAATGCGTTTTGACGGTGCCGACTTTTCCGTTATGAATATCGGATCGAACGTTCTCTATATCAACAAGACGAAGGACGGAAAGATCCTGTTCGACAAGACTAAGGGACTGTTCGTCATAGACGATGATTTCTCGGAAGCGACGGAGATCCCGACGGAAGAGATCGAAAACGCGAACAGGCTCAAATTCCTCGTGGACGGAGATTATCTCTTCTATACTCTTAACAGCCGTCTTTTCAGGATGGATACGACGAATGAGGAAGCCGGCTCCAAAGAGATCACCATCCCTTATATCAAGGGCTCCATCGTCGAGCTTGCGAAGATCAAATGCACCGGCAAGAACGGCGAAGAGGAGTATAAATACGTTATCGGGAGCCAGACTCAGCTTTATATCACGGATTCGCTTGACGTCGAAACTCTGACGGATTACGATATGTGCGACGCTACGAGCGGCCTGCAGCCGATCATAGCCAACACCTCCGGCTTCTATGACGAAGCGGAACAGAAGTATTATCTGCAGTCGACGAACGGGATTTTCGTCTATGATTTCAATCTGACAAGGGAAGTTCCCACTCCCGTAAAGATAGTCGTTTCTTCCGTCGAGCTCGACGGCGTTCAGTATTACGGGAACGACATCCACGTCGCAAAGGACGTCTACCGTGTCGCCTTCGATCTTTCCGTCCTCGGCTTCCGTCCGAACAACGGCTTTACGATCTATTACAAGCTGGACGGCATAGACGAAGAGTTCATCGCGGATACCAACGAGAGCAGAAGTTTCTTCTACACGAATCTCCCCGGCGGCGCTTATGACTTCCGGGTCTACGTCAAAGACGAATACGGCCAGGATTCCAACGTTATCACGATACACCTCGAAAAGGACAAAAAGGTTTCCGAACAGTGGTGGTTCTGGGCGATCATAGCCGTCGTCGCGGCCGGAGTCGTCTTCCTTATCGCTGCGCTGATCATCAGGGCAAAGACAAAACAATCGATGAAACGCCAGCTCGAATACAAGAACATAACCGTGGAGTCAATCCAGGCGATCGCAAGGACCATCGACGCAAAGGATGAATACACGAACGGTCATTCCATCCGTGTGGGAGCTTATTCCAAGGTGATCGCCGAGAATATGGGGATGAGCTCCGACGAGGTCGATAACATTTACTATATCGCCCTTCTGCACGACATAGGAAAGATCGCCATCCCGGACAGCATCCTCAATAAGCCGGGAAGACTGACAGACGAAGAGTTTGCCGTCATGAAGAGCCACACGACGCGCGGCGCCGCGATACTGAAAGGTATCTCGACGATCCCGCAGATCGTGGAGGGCGCGAAATCGCACCACGAAAAGTACGACGGCTCCGGCTATCCCGAAGGGATCAAAGGGGACGAGATCCCGTTCGTGGCAAGGATCATCTGCTGCGCCGACTGCTTTGACGCGATGGCTTCCAAGAGAGTTTACAAAGAGCCGTTCTCGCTCGAAGTGATCTTGGGCGAATTCGAACGCTGCTCCGGGACCCAGTTTGATCCCGAAATATCAAAAGTCGTCGTGGAATTGATCGCCTCCGGCAAGCTTAAGCCTTATACCGCGGAGAATACATACCTCGGGAGCGACGGAAAGACGCACAGAATCTCAAAAAAAGACAGTCAGAATAATGAGCATGAAGAAGGAGTATGACTCCGACTTCGAAAAAAGCCTCGCGAAAGCGAGGCTTTTTCAGTACTGCCGGGATTAAGTTGACTTTGGGGATGGCGCGGATTCTGATTTCAATTGTTGTTAATGATACTTCTGAGAATAACTCGCTGAGGGAAACCGCGAAACCTGCGCTCTCAAACTCAGCGGCAAGCGCGTCTCCCGTTATTTGCCCGTTCAGTTCGCCACATAAAGCCGCTTGTACGGATTTTTGCTGTCCGGCGTGACGACCGTGAACGGCGAGCTTATCATTTCTTCTTCGTCATATCCGAACAGACGGCAGAACTGCTCCGTGTATTTTCTTATTTCCGTCATATCGTC
>JAFZRM010000094.1 GCA_017619885.1 Clostridia bacterium
CACAGATCGTCCCGTAGGGACTCCGACACTCGCCGCAGGCGAATTTCACTTGCCCGCAGGGCAAATTTCACTTGACGGCAGTCAAATTTCACGTTCCGCCCCCGGCGGAACATTTCACTCCGCGTAAGCGGCTGTAGGGGTCAGCGCCCACGACGACCCGTCGTCAAAAGCCCCAAATGACTTTTGGGGGGAGGCGGGGGTTTGGGGGCGGTACCGGGGTTCCCCGTTGCGAACCGGAGAGCAACGGGGGTTCACGGAGTGGGGGGCGGGGAGTCCCCAAAAGCGCCGAGGCACGAGGCGCACCGAACGTCCCGCAGGGACACTTCTTTTCTGTTCCAAACGGGAATCTACAGGCTTCTTAAATACTTTTTATGTTCGTCCGATACCCTGAAGCTTTCGACGGCTTTGCGCACCGCCATTTTATGCACCGTCGGGGTCAGCCGATGCTGCTCGAAATACGGCACTGTACCGTCGTACTGTTTTGCCAGCGCGGTCGCGAAATACCAGGCGCACATCATATTCACGTAATACTCGTCCGACATTATACCGGCGACCATATCGTTATACTCCGGCGAAAAGTCTTTATCAAGAAAGAATTTCATCAGCATCCCGACACCGATGCGCACTGTGTACACCCGGTCCGATGAAATCCACTCCCGCACGCGGGACAGCAGTTTCGTCTTATGCTTTTTGAAGATCTTCGGAATAATGGTGTCGCACGTCGCCCAGTTGTTGATATACGGCAGAAACGCTTCTATAGCGGACAGACATTCGTCCTCGTCCTTCATTTCGGATATGATAAACGAATGGAGGTTATTTTCCTCGTGATATTTATGCGGCAGAAGCGTAATGAATTCCTTTTTCTCCTCCGTCGTCATTTCGCGGCAGATCTGCCGCAGCTGCGGCATGCGGACTCCGATGACAGCGTCCGCGTCGAGTCCCGGCGTCAGCGACAGGGAAAACGCGGCGTAGCCGGGATCGGCGCACTCGTAAAGCCGCGCCCTTATTTTTTCGATCAAAACCATTTTTTCAGCGTCCCGAGCAGTCCGCGCGAAAGTGTCCTGCCGATCTGTCGGCCGATGGAATTCACGGCTTTGTTCGTCGCGGCTTTTTTCTTCGCCGCGGCCTTTGCCGCTTCCTTTTCCGCTTTTTCCCGCTCTTTTTCCTTTCTTGCTTCTTCTTCCGCGCGCGCCTTTTCCTCCGCCTCCGCCTCGTTTGCGGCGGCGATCAGCTCGTAAGCCGACTCGTTATCGACTTCGTCCTCGTATTTTCCGAAAAGCGCGTCCGCGTATATTACCGAGCGCCGCAGTCCGTCGTCTATCGTGCCCATCTGCGACTGCGGCGGCAGTACCGTTGCGCGCTCCACGACCGACGGTCTGCCTTTTTCGTCGAGAAAACTTATCAGCGCCTCGCCGGTGCCGAGATCGGTTATCGCCTCCTCGGTATCAAAATCCGGATTTACCCGGAACGATTTCGCCGCCGCCTTGACCGCCTTCTGCTCGAGCGGCGTGTATGCGCGCAGCGCGTGCTGCACGCGGTTTCCGAGCTGCGCGAGCACGGGATTCGGTATATCAGACGGCTGCTGCGTGATGAAATAAACGCCGACGCCCTTTGAACGTATCAGCTTCACGACCTGCTCCACCTGCTCGGTCAGTCCGCCCTTTGCGCCGTTGAAAAGCAGATGCGCCTCGTCGAAGAAGAACACGAGCCGCGGCTTTTCCGGGTCTCCGACCTCGGGCAGCTCCTCGAACAGCTCGGCGAGCAGCCAGAGCATGAACGTTGAGTACAGGAGCGGCGAGCGGAACAGCTTCGCGCAGTGGAAAACGTTAATGTATCCGCGTCCGTCCGCGTCCGTCTGCATCCAGTCGGAGAGACTGATCGCGGGCTCTCCGAAGAACGCGGTGCCGCCCGCGTCCTCGAGCTGCAGCAGCGCTCTCTGTATCGCGCCGGCGGACTGCTTCGAGATGTTTCCGTACTGATTGAGCAGCTCCGAAGAATGATCCGTGATATACGCGACCATGCTCCTTATATCTTTCAGATCCGTGAGCAGCCAGCCCTTGTCGTCGGCGACGCGGAATGCGATCGACAGAACGCCGCTCTGCACGTCGGTCAAGCCGAGCAGGCGCGACAGAAGCGACGCGCCCATCTCTGACACCGTCGTCCTGACCGGGTGTCCGCCTTCGCCGTAGACGTCCCAGAATCTGACCGGGAAGCTCTTGTATTCAAATTTACCCGGATCGTATCCCATCGACGACAGACGTTTGTCGATGGAGTCCGTCCGCTCCCCGGGCGTCACACATCCGGCGAGATCGCCTTTCACGTCGGCGAGGAACACCGGCACGCCGAGGTCTGAAAACGACTCCGCCATGACCTTGAGCGTCACGGTCTTGCCCGTTCCCGTCGCCCCGCATATGAGTCCGTGCCTGTTCGCCAGCTTCGGCAGAAGCAGCGCTTCCTTGTTGCCTTTTCCTATCAGGATCCCGTTTTCGGTCAACATATCAAGTCTCCGTTTCGTTTTGTTGTCACCATTATATCAGCATCTGAGCCGGATGTCAAGCGCAGACGGACAAAAACCGGCGCATCAATCTTGACAATCCGGCGTTTTTGTGATATCATAGCAGTCAGAAACGGAATCGGGACAAGGCTATGAAATACGAAAGCTCATACGGAAAAGAAGAACTGATCAGACGCTGGGACGAGATCACCTCACCGGCGCGTTTTGCCGGCGCGAACGAACAGCTCGACTGGGTATACAACGCGTCGCGGAACGGAGATTCCGTCAGGCTCGTCAAAAAGCCGCGCGCGTCTTACGATCCTTACGCCACGGTGTTCCGCGGAAAGATCGAGGAGACGAAGACCGGCTCGCGGATACGCGGGGTATTCACGAAAGGCGCGGCGGACTACGTCATAACCGCGTTCATCGCCGCCGTGTATTTCGGCGTGTGCGTCGCGTACGTGGGCCGCGCCGCGGATAAGACTGTGCCGTATCTGCTGATCTCCGTCGGGATCGCCGTGTTCATCTTCCTGCTCACGCCGCTGCCCGGCAAGCGCAGAAAGTACGGAGAGCTGATCAGAGAAGTCGTCGGCGAGGCGCCCGGCGCCGCCGGAACGGATAACAGCGCCCCGACTCAGACACAGGAGCAAAAGGAAAAATATAAATTCAGGCTCGGAGTAAAAAATAAACGGGGCGGTGTGTGATGTTATACGAGAAATTCTACGAAAAAACGAAAAACAGAGCCGAAGCCGTAAGGAAAAGCTGCACTCTGCGAACGCTTCTGCTCATCGCCGGGCTGATCCTCGTGCCCGCGGCGATACTGCTCGTATCCATTTTCGTGATAAGAAAATTCAACGTCTTTACGGTCGTCGCGTGCGCCGCCGCCGCGGCGCTGTTCGCGGTCGATCTTATACGGCTTCTGCGCAGCGGCGGAAAATATCTGCATTGCAGGCACGACGCGAAAAGCGTCGTGAACGAAGCGGCGCCGGGAGGGCAGCTTCAGACCTTCTCCGATCCGTACGACGGCAAGGTCTTCTCTTACACGCTGAAAAACGAATCGTCGGTGGAATGCGGTTTTCTGCGCGGCAAGTACACGTTCAAGGTCAAAAACGACGAATGGGACGAGGTGGCGTCGTTTACGGCGGAGCGCGAGGAGGATTTTGAGCAGGCCGCGAAAGAGGCACTCGGATACGCCGCGTCGCTTGAAAAGCTGCCCGACGGCGAATACGACGAAACACTTCAGCCTGAAGTCGAGATCGACGAATACGAGGAAGACCCCGATTTCGGCGAAGAAGAAGACGGCGAGGAAAAAGAAGAAGACTGATAACGCAAAACAAAAAGACAGACCGAAAACCGGTCTGCTTTTTTCGTTTTATTCCATCGCTTCGTTCAGGCGGCGCATGATCTCCGCGTACGCGTCCTCGACTCCGCCGAGATCGCGGCGGAAGCGGTCCTTATCGAGTTTTTCCTTCGTCTTGCTGTCCCAGAGGCGGCAGGTGTCGGGGCTTATCTCGTCGGCGAGGATGATCTTGCCGTCGGGCAGTCTTCCGAATTCGAGCTTGAAGTCGACGAGCGTCACACCGCAGCCCGCCCAGAACTGTTTGAGCACGTCGTTTACGCGGAACGCGAGGCGTTTGATCTCCGCAATCTCCTCCTCGGTCGCCAGACCGAGCGCGAGCGCGTGGTCGTCGTTGAGCAGCGGGTCGCCGAGCTCGTCGTTCTTATACGAGAATTCTATCGTGGGGCGCGCGAACACGATGCCCTCCTCTACGCCGTATCTCTTTGAGAAGGACCCGGCGGAAATGTTTCTGATTATGACCTCGAGCGGCACTATCGATACCCTGCGCACGACCGTGTCGCGGTCGGACAGCTCCTCGACGTAATGCGTCGGGACGCCGTTGTTCTCGAGCATTTTCATGAGACGGTTGCTCATGCGGTTGTTGATGACGCCTTTGCCGGCGATCGTGCCTTTCTTGAGCCCGTTGAACGCCGTCGCGTCATCCTTGTAGCTGACGATCAGGTACTGCGGATCGTCGGTCTCGTAGACTTTCTTTGCTTTTCCCTCGTATAACTGCTTGACTTTGACCATTGTATGTATCCCCTTCCGGTAAATTGATATCAGTGCCAGTATTTGCGGTCGAGCGAACGCATGCTCACCGCCTGCGCGATGTGGAAATCGGTGATCTGCTCGGAGGCGTCAATGTCGGCGACGGTGCGCGCGACGCGCAGGATCCTGTCGTAGCCGCGCGCGGACAGACCGAGCTTTTCGAACGCCGCTTTCAGGATCTTTTTGCCCTCGGCGTTGACGTTGCAGTACTTTCTGATCTGCGCGCTGCTCATCTGAGCGTTGTTCGTTATGCCGGACGCTTTATTGCGCTCCGCGGAGAACTCGCGGGCTTTGCGTATGCGTTCGCGTATGACGGCCGACGATTCGCCGTTCGGCCGCTTCGCAAGCTCCTCGAACGTAAGAGACGGCATCTCGACCTGTATGTCTATCCTGTCGAGCAGCGGACCGGATATCTTCGATAAGTATCTGCGTATCTCCTGCGGAGTGCAGGTGCAGCGGCGCACGGTCGAGCCGAAATAGCCGCATTTGCACGGGTTCATCGCGCAGACGAGCATGAATTTGCTCGGGAACGACAGCTTACCGTTGACACGCGTGATCGTGACGCGCCCGTCTTCGAGCGGCTGGCGCATCGCCTCCATCGCGGAGCGTGAGAATTCCGGCAGCTCGTCGAGGAACAGCACGCCGTTGTGCGCTAGCGAGATCTCGCCGGGAGTCGGTATCTGACCGCCGCCGGACAGCCCGGCGCTTGACATCGTGTGATGCGGCGAGCGGAACGGACGCTGCGTCATAAGCGACACGTCGGGCGGCAGAGTGCCGGCGACGGAATGGATCTTCGTCGTCTCGATAGCTTCGTCGAAGCTCATCGGCGGCATTATCGTCGGTATGCGTTTCGCGAGCATGCTTTTGCCGGTGCCGGGCGGGCCGATCATGAGGATGTTGTGACCGCCGGTCACGGCGACCTCGATAGCGCGTTTCGCCGCCTCCTGACCTTTCACGTCGGAGAAATCGAGGAGAAAATCGGTGAGCGAGTCGGTAAAAATCCTGCCGTTGAAGGCGACGGGTTTTATCTTGTTGTCGGTGTTCAGATGCGTGATTATCTCGTACAGGCTTTTTGCCGGATATACGGTTATACCTTCGACGACGGACGCCTCTTTCGCGTTCTCCGTCGGGACGAAAACTTCGGTGATGCCGGCGGCTTTTGCCGCGACCGCCATACAGAGCGCGCCGCGCACCGGGCGCAGATCGCCCGACAGCGACAGCTCGCCCATGAAGCACGAACGCGTCAGATCGGCGAGCGGGCTTATGACCTCCGACGCGGCGAGCACCGCGACGGCGATTGCAAGATCGTACGAAGAGCCCTCTTTTTTGCGGTCGGCCGGCGCGAGATTGACCGTAAGACCGCTCTGCGGGAATATCATCCCGGAGTTCATAATGGCGGAATTTATTCTGTCCTTCGATTCCTTGATCGCCGTGTCCGGCAGACCTACTATATCAAAGAACGGTAGCGTGGACGCACTGTTGCATTCGACCGTCACCACGTATCCGTCTATGCCGCGCAGTCCGCAGGTATATACAGTTGAGAGCATGCCGAAACACCGCCTTCTGTCAATGATACCATATTATAACAGATTACGACAGAGCATTCAACCGTTAAATGTTAAAAAAGTACGCTTTCCGCGCTTTCGGGAAGAGTTCTGTGCTTTTTCGCGGTCGGAGTCCCTGCGGGACGTTCGGTGCGCCTCGTACCTCGGCGCGTCAGGGGGTTCCCCCGCCCCCCTATCCGGGAACCCCCACCGCTGTCCGCGGCGGGGAACCCCGGCACCGCCCCCAAACCCCCGCCCCCCCCCCAATGTGAATTGGGGCATTTTGACCGTAGGGCGGGGCTTGCTCCCGCCGTTTTCCCGGGGCACCGGGTCGTCGAGGGCGCCGACCCCTACAGCCTATCTCGGCGAAGCCATATCGAACGCGACGCTATGCGGCGCGTATCTCGAGTTTTGCGTTATGCAAAACATATCGAATCGTCGTAAGACGATATATCGACTCGTTATCATGTCGATATATATTCCTTGCGGAATATTCGAAATACAGCCCTTACGGGCCAGCCCTGGCGGGCTGTTCGATATGTGCGTCAACGCCGTACGTCGTTGACGCACTCGATATGTTTGCTTACGCAAACGAGAAAGATCGCGCGGCCCCCTCAAGTCGTTATGCGACTTGTGGGAGGGGAACAGGGGGTTTGGGGGGTGACGAGCATTGCGCCGCCGGGGGCGGATGAAGCAATGCGAGGAAGGCGCAGCGGTCGAAAAAATCAAGTACAGCCGCGGCAGCGGCACGCAGATTTTTTCGGGTCACCGCAAGC
>JAFZRM010000095.1 GCA_017619885.1 Clostridia bacterium
CATTCTTTGGGGGTTCCCACCCCTAAAATACCCCCAATCCCCCTGTTACCCTCCCGCAGATCAGAGATATGAGGGGCAGCGCGGCAGGCCTGTAGGGGGGAGACGGCACCCCCGACGGCCCGTTTCCAAAAGCCCCAAATGATATTTGGGGGGAGGCGGGGGTTTGGGGGCGGTAGTGGGGGGCGGGGAGTCCCCAAAAGCGCCGAGGGACGAGGCGCACGGAACGTCCCGCAGGGACACAACGAAAAAAAGGAGTCGGCTGCGGGAACCCCCCACCGCTCTCCGGTTCGCGGCAGGAAACCCCAAGAGCGCCGCAGGCGCACAGAATGTCCCGTAGGGACTCCGAAACTATTCACTATTCGCTCTTACCTATTACCTGAAAAAGCTCCCTTTCTCGGGAGCTTTTTCCGCTTTCTTGCCCGTCTCAGCCGACCGTTCCCTGCAGGACGATCACCGCCGTGCCGGGCGTCACAGTCACGGAGCCGTCGGCGGCGGTCGAAAACTGTGCGGCCGGGACCGTTATCGCGCCGGACGACGTCGTGAACATACCCGACTGTCCGGAATACGTATATTCCGTTCCCTCGGTCCACGGATCGCCGTTATACGTCACCGTGAGTCCGGTCAGCACGGGCGTCACCGTATCCGTCAGAACGGCGTTTGTCTCCGCGCCGGCTTCGGCGTTGCCGTAGTTGCTCACCGTCATCGTATACGTGATCGTCTCCCCGGGCGTGACCGCCAGCGGCTCGAGGCTCTTCTCCACCGTAAGCTGCGGACCTTCCGTCACGTCGATCGTATATTCCGCCGTAACGGGCTGGCCGAGCTGGTTCCCCGTGAGCTGCACGGTATTCGTTATACTGCCGCCCGCGGCGAGCGGCGCGAAACCGTTGACCTGCGCGGCGTAGATGACCGTCGTGCCGCCGTTTGCCGGTACGTCGATGCCGGTGACGGTCAGCGGCTGCTCGGACTGCACGGTCACGTCGCTCAGAACGACGCCGTTTTCGAGCACGAGCAGTGAATTATCCTCGTACGTCAGCGGATACAGCGTTCCGCCGCCGCCCGCGTACGCGCCGAGATCGTCGGTCAGCGTCAGTCCGGTCAGCGCCGCGGCGCCGCTGTTGACGAGCGTCACCACGTACGTGATCTTTTCACCCGACGTGTACGAGTCCTGCAGCGCCGTTTTGCTGACGGCCAGGCTCTCGAGGATCTGTCCGGTCGTCACGTTCGAGAGCACCTGCGTCGTACCGTACGTGAGGACCGCCTGATTAGTGAAAACTGCCATATACAAAGTTCCTTTCCGGGTGCTTTCCCGCACCGGTATCATTATATGATGCGTTTTTGATCCTTGATACACCAGTTTTTTCTCAAATTCTCTTGCATTATTGAAAAAAATGATGTATAATCACATATAAGATCAGAAAAATCATCACAGAAAGGATCACATATATGGCAGAAGACAACAGGCCGAAAGGCAGACAAAGAAACGTCACCGGCACCGGTACCGGCGGTTACCGCCGCGGCGAAGGGCTCGGCAACGGCCCCGTCGGCAATCAGGGCGGATACTCCGGCAGACCCGGCACCACCGGCGGCACCGAGAGCGGCACCCGCGCCACCGGCAGTAAAGGCAAGATCATAGGCATAATCATAGCCGTGGTAGTGGCACTTATCGGAGGTGGTACAGCCGCTAGCGGCGGGCTCTCCAGTATAATAGGGAGTCTATTCGGCGGCGGCACGCAGACGACTACGGACACCTCGGCTCTGACGAGCCTTCTGTCCGGCTTCACCTCGTCCAACGTATCGACCGGCTGGACCGATTCGTCCTCGAACAACACGACGAGCTCGCTCAACACGAGCGTCGCAAAGGGTGCCCGTGACAAATACACCGTGATAAAGGGCAACGGTCAGGACGTCGTAACGCTGATGGTATACATGTGCGGCACCGACCTTGAATCCGAATACGGCATGGCGTCGAAGGACATGGCGGAAATGGCCGCGGCTTCGCTCTCCGACAAGGTCAACGTGATAATCTACACCGGCGGCTGCTCGAAGTGGAAGACTTCCGGCATCAGCAACACGACGAACCAGATCTACAAAATCGAAAACGGCGGCCTGAAGCAACTCGTCTCCAACGACGGCAAAAAAGCGATGACCGACCCGGCGACGCTGACCTCGTTCGTCAAATACTGCACGGACAACTATCCCGCGAACAGATACGATCTGATCATGTGGGACCACGGCGGCGGAACGACCGGCGGCTTCGGTTACGACCAGCTCTTCACCTCCAAAGGCGCTATGGGCATCGCCTCGATCAACACGGCGTTAAAGAACACCGGCATCAAGTTCGATTTCGTGGGATTTGACGCCTGCCTCATGGCGACCGCAGAAAACGCGCTTATGCTCACCTCGTACGCCGACTATCTGATAGCCAGCGAGGAGACCGAGCCCGGCGTCGGCTGGTACTACACGAGATGGCTGACCGAGCTTTCAAAGAACACTTCTCTTCCCACGACGAAGATAGGCCAGATGATAGTCGACGACTTCGTCGATACCTGCAACAAGGAATGCCGCGGTCAGAAGACCACGCTTTCCCTGGTCGATCTGGCGGAGCTGCAGGAGACCGTTCCTGAGAGCCTCAACGAATTCGCGAAGTCAACGACCGAGCTTATAAAGTCAAACGACTACAAGACCGTCTCCGACGCGAGAAGCAGCACGCGTGAATTCGCGACGTCCTCGAAGCGCGACCTCGTCGACCTCGTGCATCTCGCGAAGAACATGAAGACCGACGAAGGCAAGGCGCTTGCAGACGTCATCCTCTCCGCGATCAAATACAACAGGACTTCGTCAGAGATGACGAACTCCTACGGCATGTCGATCTACTTCCCGTACAACAGCCCGAACAAGGTCGACACCGCCGTCAACCAGTACAACGCGATAGGCATGGACGGCGACTACGCCGAATGCATCAAGCAGTTCGCGAGCTATGAGACCGCCGGTCAGACGGTCGGCGCGTCCTCGGGCGGCTCTTCGTCCGCGCTCTCGTCGCTGCTCGGCAACTTCGTATCGTCCGGCACGCAGTCGTCCGATATGATCTCCTCCCTGCTCGGCAGCTTCCTCGGCGGCAGCTCCGCGCGCGACTCCGAATATCTGCAGGTGCTCGACGCCGACGCGGCGACCTCCTACATCGCCGCCAACCAGTTCGACGCCTCCAAGCTCCGCTGGAAATTATCCGGCGGCAAAAAGGTGATGAACCTTTCGCTTGAGCAGTGGAAGCTCGTCCAGGACCTTGAGCTCAACGTGTTCATCGACGATGGTCAGGGCTTCATCGATCTCGGTATGGATATCTCCTACGAGTTCGACGACGAAGGCGGGCTCATCGGCGATTACTCCGGCACGTGGATCGCGGTCGATGGTCAGATCGTGGCGATCTACCACACCGACACGACCTACATCAGCGCAAACAACTACAGATTCACCTACAGGATCCCCGCGCTGCTCAACGGCGAGAGAGTCGACCTGATCGCGGTCTACGACAACGAGAACCCGAACGGCTACATCGCCGGCGTCAGATACGTCTACAAGAACGGCGAGACCGAGACCGCGGGCAAGGAGATGACCTCCCTGCAGCAGGGCGACAAGATCGATTTCCTCTGCGACTACTACAAGTACGACGGCACGTACAGCGACAGCTACATGCTCGGCGAGCAGTACGTCGTCAGCGGCACGCCCGTACTGAGCGACGTCTACATGCCCACCGGCACGAAGACGAGCGCGGTATACCGCTTCACCGACATTTACGGCCAGACCTACTGGACTCCGGAAATGTAAGCGGTGCATACCGCAGCTGAATTCGCCGGAAACGCCGAGTTGAATTTGCTGCACAAGCTGTATGGCGTATTTAATTTAGCTGAAAACCTGTGGTTTTCAATTAAGCTGAAGCTGAAAGCTTCAATTTAACTGCGAGCGTAAGCGAGCAATTCAGCTTTATTTGCAGCACAACAAAAACAGTAAAACCCATTGCGGCACTTCCCTACGCGGAAAAACGTCACAATGGGTTTACTTTTTTTCTTAATACAGCGCCGTTTTTTTCATCTGTATTTGCCCGACTGCAGATCGCGTATCTGCGTGCCCGACCGCCTGATGCTCCCGACAAAGGCTCCCGCCGCCACGCAGCCGAGCGCCGCGGGGAGCAGCGCCCAGTTGAGTTTGCCGGGTACGATCAGCGCCACCGTGACCGTCACGGCGACGAAAACGCCGCCTCCGGCGATCCCCGCCGTGAAAGGCGCGTCTTCCGTGCAGCGCGCGCCGACGTAACCGCCGAGCGCGCAGCAGAAAAGCAGTATGAAGAACCCTGCGCGCGAATACGATCCGGGGTCGCCGGTCCGCAGCAGCAGCGCCGCGAAGACGGTCAGCAGCAGTACCGCAGACGCGGTGGCGCATGCGCCGCCGAGCGCGGCCGCCGGAAGCGTTTTGAGCGATCTGTCACCGTTTTTGAATTTCATGAAAAAAGACCTCCCGTCCCGCAGAGTGTAAACAAGCGTGCCGCGCCTGCGCGAAAGCGCCGCCTGCGGCGTCCTCTGTCTTAAGATATGAGGTCTTTTTCCGTTTTATTACTTTTTCGTCTCTTCGACCTGCGCCTCGCCGAGTTTTTTATCGACGCGCGCTATGGACGTTTTGAGTATGCGCAGCTTGGTGCAGTCGCCCGAGGTGCCGATGACGACCGTTTCGTCCGCAACGCTGAGGATCCTGCCGACGATGCCGCCCGTGGTGGTGATCTCGTCACCGACGCCGAGCGAGCTCCTCATCTGGGATTCCTCCTTCTCGCGCTTTTTCTGCGGACGTATCATCATAAAATAGAAGCCGGCGATAAGCACTATGATCATACCGCCGTACAGAAGGTACGTCGTTACCTGAGAGCCGCCGGAGGGTCCGGTCGTCGCCGTGCTGAGCAGAGTCGTGAACATGTTAGAAATCTCCTTTTCATTCAGTGATGATTATTATACTCCGCCGCCCGGCCGTTTGCAACACGTTTATGTAAATTTTTATCGCCTAAGCTGAGTCGTCAGGTTGACAATGCGCCGTTTTTGTGATATCATTGGAAAAGAACATCACAGGAAGGGAGATCGACATGAAAAAACTGCTGCGGATCCTCTCTGCCGCCGCCGCGGTCCTTCTGATCCTGCCGCTGCTCGCCCCGTGCGTATCGGCGGCTGACGATCAGGTGAGCCTCGGCGACAGGGCCGATCTGATGACCGCGCGCGAAAGCCTTGACGGCATAGGCATGAACGCCGCGCACTCCGGCGAGAAGCTGAAGACATGGCAGCTGACGTTCAAAAAGGGCATCGGCATGCACTGTCTGCCGGACAAGGACGCGTATATCGAATTCGACATATCGTCGCTTAACATGAAATACTTTTACGCCACGGTCGGCGTGCTTCAGGAGGCGTCGTATTTTCTCGAATGGGGCAGTATCTCGTTCAGCGTTTACGGCGACGGAGTCCTGCTCGCGCAGACCCCCGAGATCGACTGGGGCAAAAAGCCATATTTTATCTGCGTAGACGTGGAGGGCGTGAAGCTCCTGCGGCTCACGCAGAACAACTGCGGCAACTACGCCTGCGACGCCGGAGTCTGGGGCGACGCGATGCTCTGCACGGAAAAACCCGAGGCGCCCGAATGGCAGACCCAGGGATCCGGCGGCTTCGATCCCGACAAAACGGACGAACCTCAGCCGGCGGAGCTCGTTTCGGGCGATCACGCCTACATAAGCGACCTCTACTGGTCCGACAACCACACGTACACCGGCAACGTCGTCGGCCGCGACTGCAACACCGCCAACGAAATAATCTTCAGCACAGACGGAAAGTTCTTCAATAAAGGCGTGGGATTCCACGCGTCGTCCGGCGGTTACACGTCGTATATAGACGTAAACATCGACGGGCTCGGCTTCACGAAATTCGCCGCTTACTGCGGAGTCTGCGAGACGCTGACGAGCTACGACATAACGATGGCGTCGGTGAAATTCACGCTGATCGGCGACGGGAAGACGCTTTACGAGAGCGACGTCATAGTATTCGGCGAGCCGATGAAGCCGATGGAAGCCGATATAACCGGCGTATCCGTCCTGCGCCTCGCCGTCGCGGGCGTCCCGACGATAAGCGGCGCGTGGGCGACGTGGGGCGGCGCCGTGATAAGCAAGAGCGGCAGCATAACGCCCGACATGCTTTACACCGACGACGGCTTCGATAACGTTTTCGGCACGACCGGCACAGAACCGGCGGAGCCCGTGACGGACACGGAAGACGTTCCCGACGTTGCGCCGGAGACGACCGGAGCGCCTGAAACGGATGCGCAGCCTGAGAAGAAAAGCGGCGACCGCACGGCGCTGATCGTGGCGATAGTCGCCGGTGTGACCGTTCTGGCGGGAGCCGGTGTGTTTCTGCTGATAAAAAAGAAAAAGTGAGGGTGCGGAAATGAAAAAACTGAAACTGACTTCCCTGATCTGCGCGCTCCTCGCGCTTATAATGATCGCCGGCTGCGGCTCGCACGACGCCGAGACCACGGCAGAGACCGCCGAGGTCACGACCGAAAGCATCCCGCAGACCGACGGGGTGACCGATGTCCCCGCGCCCGATCCCGCGGACGCCGATCCGCCGTCGGGCTATAAGGCGCTCGTCGCCGATCCCGGCGCGTTCCCGCTTTGCTTCAGCTATGACGGCGTCGAATACCGCGGATTTTCCGGATTCACGAAAGAGTCCGAGACGACCGAAAAGATCGACCGCGGCAGCCGCACCGTGACCGTTTACCGCCACCCGGACATAAACGCCAAGTTCACGCTGACGGTCAACGTTTTCCCGACCGAGAGCGCGTACGAATACGTAGTGTATATAGAAAACGATTCTGATACAGACACCGGCGTCATCTCCGATCTGCGGTTCGAGATTGAATTTGCAGGCGAAGGCGCCTCGCTGCGCGGCATCAAGGGCGACGCCGGCGGCGTCAATTACCGCAGCTACACGTTCAATCTCGTAAAACAGAAGAAATATTCCGACAAATCGACCTCGGGACGCCCGACTCACGGCGTTTTCCCGTATTACAATCTCAGCCACGGCGACGGCGGCACGTTCATCGCGATCGGCTGGCCCGGCAGATGGCACGCCGATTTCAGATACGACGCCGACACGGCAAAGACGACGCTTTCAACAGGGCAGAACACGCTGAACACGCGCCTTCTGCCCGGCGAGACGGTCCGCACACCGCTTATGGCGTTCGTCGAGTACGGCAGCGTCGGCGTCGACGAGCAGGTCAACGTCTGGCGCCACTACTACATAAACGACGTGATGCGAAAGATCGACGGCGAGCTGACGCCGATCTATACCGGCATATCGAGCATGTCCGCCGGAATGACGACGTCGAAATTCCTTCTGATGTGCCGCGCGTTCAACGCCCACGGCATACAGCCGGGGCTGTTGTGGATGGACGCCGGCTGGTACACGGGCACGGAGGGCGAGACCGTAGGCTGGCCGTCGACCGGCACGCTGAAGGTCGACACGTCGCGCTTCCCCGACAAGCTCGCCGATATCGGCAAATACACGGCGGAGCACGGCATGCGCAGCCTGCTGTGGTTCGAGCCGGAGAGCATGAGGCTCGACAAAGACAGGTTCGTGCAGACGCAGGAGGGCTTCGAGGAAAGCTGGCTGCTCAAGCTCAGCGGCGGCAGCGGCCTGCAGGGCTATCTTATGGACCTGGGCGAGCCGGGCTGCCGTGAGTGGATATTCGAGCGCATCTGTGACGTGATAGACACCGCGGGAATAACCGGCTACCGCCAGGACTTCAACAGCGATCCCGCCTCCGGCTGGGACAGCAAATACAAAGGCCAGAAGGATCGCGCCGGCATGGCGGAAAACCAGTACGTCCAGGGATATCTGAAACTCTGGGACGATATAATCGCGCGTTATCCCGGCATCTACATGGATTCCTGCGCCTCCGGCGGCGGCCGCAACGATCTCGAATCGATGAAGCGCGCCGTGCCGCTGCATTACAGCGACTGGTTCGATGGAAATCACGAGGATTACGACATGAAGAGCCGCATGACTCAGGCGCTGTTCGAGTGGTTCCCGTATTTCAAAAACGAGATATACCAGGTGACGAGCTCGTATAAGACGCGCATGAACTACGCCCCGCTGTCGCTGCTCAACCTGCCGAGCGTGCTCGACCGCGACGCGAATTGGGAGCTGATCACGCAGGCGTACGCCGAGCACGACGCCGTCAGCCGCTATTTCTACGCCGATTACTATCAGCTGACGAAATGGAGCGAAAAATCGAACAGGTGGAACGGATGGGAGTTTTTCGACCCGGCCGACAACTCGGGGTTCGCCGTTCTGTTCTGCCATGAGACGACTAAAGGTCTGTCATACACGCTGAAACTCAAAGGCCTGGACGCCTCGGCCACCTACCGCGTAAAAGACGCCGACGGCCTGTTTGACGTCACCGCGACCGGTTCCGAACTGATGAGCACCGGCATCGAAGTGACGGTGCCCGAACAGCCATACGGAGTCCTGATGATGATCTCCGAGGCGAGATAGAACGCAGTAAAAATAATGAACCGGCTGAAGTAAGGAAACCGATCCTTATCTCAGCCGGTATTTTATGTGTGCACATCCGGCGTTGAGTTAAAAGGAGTCGGCTACGGGAACCCCCACCGCTCTCCAGTTCGCGGCGGGGAACCCCTATACGCCGACGTTCTTTGGGGGTTGCCCACCCCCTCAATTACCACCAAACCCCCTGTTCCCCTCCAACAAGTCGCGTTCACGACTTGAGGGGCCGCGATGCCGTAGGGGTC
>JAFZRM010000096.1 GCA_017619885.1 Clostridia bacterium
AACCTCAATCAGATTGCCCGGTATCTGAACGAATACGGCGTACCCTACAACACCCTTTCCGGCGAGGTACGCGCCGCCATATCCGACCTTGCCGTCCTCAAGTATGAAGTCCTCAAGAAAGTAGGTGACGCGGTTGGCAATCAGTGTGCTGAAGCCAAATGGTTTTGTATGATGCTTGATCATAAGGCGACATCCGACATTGAACTGGTTAAAAAGCTAACATCCATATCGGAAAATGACCGAGTTACGATAGATAGTATTCTTGCAAATTCATCACCTGCTTTTGCCATGAAAAGAGAAAATCTAATTGATTGCCACGAGTTCAAAAAAGCATTAGCTCTCTATCAGAGTTGCGGGAATGAACAGCGATCAAGAGAACTAATGGCACTAACAAAAAAACAAAAAAGTAGAAAGAAAGCCACAAAAGTTTTAATAATCAGCATTACTTCGGTAATAGCCATAATAGCTATAATAATTGCGGTTACAGCCATAATTTCAATAGCCTCAAAGAATGCCAAATATAATGATGCTGTTAAACTCTATGAAAATGAAAAATACGATAGTTGAGGAAATTGACAAAAGAACATATGAATCGACTAAAACAGTTTCGTTTTTCCAGACTGACATTGCGGATGTTCTCGATTTATGTAAGAGCGAGAAAGCAAGACCTGCACTTTCAAAACTCGTAAACAAATTCAAGTACAGCGATCCGGTTTCTTCTCCTGAAACCGAAGAATCAGAAGCAATGATTAAGAATGCCATTGATGATTTAAGAAACAGTATCCAGACACTCGGAGATGATGATTTGCTCAAAAAAATCGAAAACATTGACAACTTGCTTTCTTCGCGCAACAGAATATGCGAAAGAAGCAAAAAGTAAAAGGAGGAAATAAGTAATGGGATTGTTCGACAAGGCGTTCAATAAGTTTGCTGAAAGCGGCAACAAATTGAACAAAGGGATCAACAAGGTGATCGGCAAGGATGTTTTCGGGGAAATCAGACCGATCGAGGCTCCGCGGGAGTTTGCAGAATACAGCAGTTTCCCGCAGTATGACAAAGAAGAGCCCGGGAACTGGTCGTCAAAGCAAGGCGAGGGAAAAACCTTTAACCTTTCAGGCGCAACCATCACGGTATCAAAAGAACTGGACACTTGCATTCAATACCGCAAGGATTTTGCAGAGGCAGCAAGTTACTATACCGAACGCTTCAAATACAAGTACTCTGTATGCGTCAATGATTTCGATACACTGACCCATTATTTTAAAGAAATGTATTTGGAAGGGCTTCAGCCGATGTTGTACAGAGCATATAGCTTGCTGTTGCCCTTCGGGATATTCGATGTTGATAACAACTCTTTTAACGAATTGCACGTTTCTATGTTTAACCGCGCTGTCAAATCTTATGAAACAATGTGTGGAATCGAAGAGTCCATAAATCAACAGGCGCAGAATACTGGAGATGTTGTTGGCGGGTCAATTCGTATGCAAGGCGGCGGTTTCGGCTTCAGAGGTGCTATGAAAGGCGTTGCAAAAGCCGAAGCCTTCAACTTGGGAATGGGTCTTCTCGGGAAATATGTCTCTAATCAGATGAAAATGACCCCCGAACAAAAAGCTGCTGCTTTTGGCGCTTTTAAGGCGGATATTTTCTTTGAGGAGGTGTATTCCGATTACTATAATACGTTCTTAACGTTGATAAATGTTCTGACACAAAAAGGCCTCATAAACGGCGTAAAAGTTGTTTCTGACGGTTCTGCGAAAACCATGATCGACAACCTTAAGAATCCAATGTTCCCGAAAGAGCGAATTCCTCAATCTTTGGCAACAATGATTTCAACGTATCCGTTTGAAAAAGCTTGTTTCTCTTTGGCGGAGGAGTTGTTTGGGAATAGTAGTGAGTGTGTTGCTTTAAGAGAATATTTTTTGGGTTAAAGCATTTTTTGATAAGGAACCAATATTAAACAGGGCAGGAATCATTACGGTTCCTGCCCTGCTGTATCAAGCAAATCATTTATATTCAAATTGGATTATTGTTAAGTTGATATTTTTCCTTCAGCTTCGATCATAAGACGGACGCCGAGCCGGAAGCCGTAGGAGAACGCTTCGACTTCAGCGAGGGCGTGCATTTCGTTGAGCGCCGAGTCATACTTTTCAAGCACATCCGATTGCTTGTCTGTGAGCGTCTCGTTCAGTTCGTCTCGGTTTCTTGCCATAAGGGACAGTAGATGCTTGTATCGCTTACTTCCCGTCAGTATTGCCTCGTGCGGGTCAATATTACCGTACCAGAGGTCTTCAAGCAAGGTCATACATAGATCACCTCCGCCTGTACGATCTCCATCGCGCGTGAGCGGATGTTGTTTTTCCGCTGAACCCACGCCATTTGATCCTGCCGTTTCAGCGCTTCGGTCACGCCTTCGCTCTTTGCCATCTCGCTTTCCAGACGGGCAAGCATTTCCTCCGCGTCCGCGTTGACCTCTTCGAGATACTGTCTCAGCGTGCCTTTCATTCGCATCACGCCCAACACCGACGGTTTGTTTTCCCTCAGATACCGGTAGTGCATCTGACCGTAAATGCCGACTTTGCTGATAAATTCGTCTTTCATAGCATTTCGCCTCCTTTGCCCACATTGTAGCGTAATTCAAAGAAAAAGACGAATATGTGAAAGGCACGAGGGGTAAATAGTTTACAAAATACGAATTGACAAAAGAAAATGCGTGAGTATAATCGAATCAGAAGCAGGGCGTTTTTGGGGGTGTGTAAAGATGCCGCCCGGGAGAGCGCAGCGTTCGCAACGCTGAGGTAGAGGGTTCGATCCCCTTCGTCTCCACCATAATTGGACCTCTTTTGCCCGTCAGGGCAAGAGAGGTTTCTATATTAAAGAAAACGCTTGATCATTATATAATCAGCTCAGAGAATCAGAGCTAGAAAAAAACCGCAAATATCTATAATACGACCATCATGAGTTTTGTCAAGAATGCCTGAAGACGGTTTTAAAACATGAAAAGACATTCGGAGAATCTCTTGCGATAAAAATTTAGTCTCTAGTAATATCATATCAATTATCGGAGGATGCATCAATGGATAATAAGAAAAGAAAATCAGGATTAAGTGCACTATGGGAAAAGATAGCCGGTCGTATTTTGCGGTACGCTTTTCACAAGCGGGCGATTTCAAAAGTACTAGCAGCTCTCAAATTAATCACGCTCCCGAAAGAGAATGAAAAGATTAAGTCCGTTCTGAGCACGCTGAGTTCATTTAACGATCATTCATCAATCCCGACCGGGAAAGCATATCGGAAACTTGCATTCGATCTGTTTTTCGCGCGCATATATTATGCAGCTGAGTACAAAGAGTATTTTCTTTACGGATTGGATAAAGCGGATGATCCAAACAAGCTTGATTATGTGTGCTGGCATGAATTGAAAGACTACTTTAAAAAGCTTAACGAGCTCGGCAATCCGGAAATATATCGGACCAAAGAAAAAACATATGAGGTTTATCGCGATTTTTTCCGCCGAGAACTGTTGTACATATTCTCAGAAAAACAGAAAGATGAATTCATTTCTTTCTTTCAGACTCATTCTTCCTGGATAATAAAGCCTACGGATTGTTATGGCGGAAAAGGAGTTAAGATCTTTCATCTCGCTGACGGGATCACCCCGGATCAGATCTGGGAAGAAGTCAGCGTGAAGATGCCTTTTGTACTTGAAGAATTGATCGAGCAGGCTCCGGAGATGAGCGCTTTTTATCCTCATGCAGTCAATACCATTAGATATAATACGTTTTATAACGACGGAAAACTTACCAGAATCCAGGCAGTGTTTAGGATCGGGCGCGGCGGAAGCAATGTTGACAATGCTACTTCCGGAGGTATATATACTTTGGTCGATACAGAGACAGGACGTATCCTGTGCCCGGCAAGAAGCTTCCGGAACGAGTTGTTTGAAGACCATCCTGATACCGGCGTTCACTTTGAAGGCAGCTTTATTCCACGCTGGGATGAGCTTAACGAGCTTCTTGAAAAAATAGTATGCGTTGTACCGGAACAGAAGCAATTAGGCTGGGATTTTGCTCTCAGTAAAAACGGCTGGGTTATGGTAGAAGGAAACACGATGCCGGCGATCCAGAGCTTTGATCTGTACCATGGCGTGCGAAAAATCTTACGGGAATCATTCGGCACCGTTGTTCCAATGTGGGATCGAAATACGGTACTGCGTAAGGATGCGGATAAATAGTAATTTAGTATCAATGACTTTAACACGGGACAATTATCTGAGGATACGAAAATGAACGATAAGAAAAAGAAAGAATCCGGATGGGCAAAGGCAAAAAACAGTATTTTGCGATTCGCTTTTCACAAACGGGCAATTTCAAAAGCGATTGCGGCTCTGATGCTCGTTTTACCGTCAAAAGAGAAAGAAAAAGCCGGGACTGTTATTAATAAGATACGGTCGTTCAACGGGCCTTTTTCGATCCCGAGCGGAAAAGAATACAGGCAACTTTTATTAAAACTTTACTTCGCGCGGGTATATTATGCAGCCGAGTACAAAGAGTATTTTATGTACGGTCTGGACAAGGTGAGTGATCCGGACAAGCTCGAATACGTATGCTGGTTCGAGTTGAAAGACTATTTGAAAAAACTCAACGAACTCGGGCGACCTGAGATATTTCGAAACAAAGAAAAAACGTACGAGGTATTTCGCGGATTTTTCCGCCGCGAATTGCTGTACGTTTCATCGGAGCAGCTGAGGGACGAATTTCTGTCTTTCTTTCAAAGGCATTCTTCAGGGATAATAAAGCCTTCAGAACGCTACGGCGGCGAAGGGATCGAGATTTATAATCTCTCTGACGGGATCTCCCCGGAACAGATCTGGGAAGAAGTCAGTGTGAAGATCCCCTTCGTTCTGGAAGAACTGATCGAGCAGGCTCCTGAAATGAGCGTTTTTTATCCTCAGGCGATTAATACGATACGGTACAATACGTTTTACCATGACGGGAAGCTGACAAGGCTTCAGGCGGCGTTACGGATAGGGCGCGGCGGAAGTCACGTGGACAACGCCACATCCGGGGGAATATACGCTCCAGTCGACGTACAAACAGGACGGATCACGGGACCGGCAAGAAGCGATAACAACGAGATGTTCGAGGAACATCCGGATACCGGCGTTCACTTTGAAGGCAGCTTCATTCCGCGCTGGAACGAGCTTAACGCGCTGCTTGAAAAAGTTGTGTGCGTGGTGCCGGAGCAAATGCAAGTTGGCTGGGATTTTGCTCTAAGTAAGGACGGCTGGGTCATGGTCGAGGGAAATACGATGCCGGCGATCCAGGGGTTCGATCTGGATCACGGTATGAGAAAACTCTTTATAGAAACGTTTGGTACGGTCGTTCCGATGTGGCATTGAATATCGTAGAAAACGCTGATCAAAAAAAGCCGCGCATGCGGCTTTTTTTGATCTTTTTATTTCAGCTTTTTCATCAGCGACTGATATCTTGTCGGCAGATGCTCGACACCGACGAGGATCAGCGTGAGATCGCTTCCCTGCCCGTTGATCAGCGAAACGAACGGGTACAGGTCGCTGTCAGGTGATATCGCGTCGAGGTCGACGGTAGACGCGCCGTCGCTCGCGAGCATCGATGCGAACACGCACATCAGCTCGTATACCGTCATACCGTCGTCTGACAGTCCGGCGTGCTCTGTCGAGTGCTTTTCCGTATAGTACGCGCTTATCGTCGGCGCTATCTGAGCGAGCGTTCCGATGTTGTTTAGCAGCGCGTTGCCTGACGGCGTCGTCGACAGCTTTATATCCGTACCGGCGCGGCTGTATCCGTGCTCTTTCAGCGGCATGCGCGTCACGACGTCGTTGTCGTTTATGAAGTTGAATATGTTCTTATATTCTTTCTTCGCCATCTCGCCGCGGACGGTGTTGGGCGTCGCGTAAGTATATACGTATACGTTCGCCGGATCGCAGACCTCGTCGAGCAGCACGCCGAGCAGGTTGGCGGTGGCGGCGCCGCGGCTGTGACCGCATATTATGAATTTCGCGGTCTTATCGGTGCTTACGATGTTCTTTATCGACAGATAGACGTCCTGAGCCGCCAGAAGGAAGTTTTCGGCGTATTCCGTGTCGTCGCTGTGCGACGGTGCGAAGTCAAAGTTCGAATACCATTCGCCGCCGCTCGTTCCGCGTATCACGATCGCGTAATAGTTCTTTCCGTTCCAGTTGAGTTTTCCGACGGTGAAAGCGCTGTTGTGAGATTTGTCGTTTTTCGCTTTGTCGTAATGCTTCGACATCACGATCTGGAACCCCGCTTCTCTCAGCAATGAAGCGTTCGACGATTCGTTGCCGCCGGTGCAGATCGTGAGCAGTTTTCTCGCAAGATCCGCGGACATTGAGCCGCTGTCAGCCGGGAGCAGTTTTAAGATCTCCGGAGGCTCGGGCTGCGGATCAACGGTGCCGGTATCGGGAGCCGTCGTCTCGGGGACAGTCGTTTCCGGCGCAGTGGTAACGGGTTCCGTCGTTTCAGGTGCTGTTGTCACGGGCGCTGTGGTAACTGGCGCGGTAGTTTCCGGCGCGGTGGTCACCGGTGCGGTCGTCTCGGGTGCGGTAGTGACCGGCGCGGTGGTCTCGGGTTCGGTCACAGGCGGCGTAGTTTCAGGTTCCGTCGCCGGTACCGTCGTATCGGGTTCGGTATCCGTCTGCGTCGTCTGTTCCGTTTCCGGCTCTGTATCCGGCGCGGTCGAGGCGGGATCGGTGCCGGTCGGCTCGTCTGTCACAGGTTCGGCGGTCGAATCGGCGCCGGTCGTGTCGCCGCTTTCCGTATCGGTCAGCGCCGCGGTATCGTCGGTGACCGCGGTCTTCGTATCGGTATCGGGCAGCGTATCCGTATCGCCGTCTTTTCCAGCGCATCCGGCGAGTGCAGACAGCACCATAACGGCCGCGATCAGTATGCTTATCAGCTTGATTTTCATTTAACAAACTCCTTTAATATGTTTCGCTTTCAACTTGAAGTCTGTGATTATAACGCGTTGTCGTTTACCGGTACATGGGCGTTGACAGATACCTGTCTCCCGTATCGGGCAGAAGGACGACGATAGTCTTCCCTTCATTCTCGGGTCTTTTTGCGACGAGTTTCGCGGCGTACAGCGCCGCGCCTGACGAGATACCGGTCATCACGCCTTCAGTCTTCGCGGCAAGTCTCCCCGCCTCGTAAGCCTCGTCCTCGTTCACCGTTATCACCTCGTCGATGACTTCGGTGTCGAGCACTTCGGGCACGAATCCCGCGCCGATGCCCTGCAGTCCGTGAGGACCGGGGGCGCCGCCGGAAAGCACTGGGGAGCCGGCGGGTTCTACCGCGACGACGCGGATCTGCGGGTTCTTTGATTTGAGATATTTACCGACTCCGGTGACCGTTCCGCCGGTGCCGACGCCGGCGACGAAAATATCGACCGCTCCGTACGTATCGTCCCAGATCTCCGGTCCCGTCGTTTTGAGGTGCGCCCGAGGGTTGTCGGGATTGACGAACTGACCGGGAATGAAGCTCCCCTCGGTCTGCTTTGCAAGCTCGTTCGCTTTTTCGATCGCGCCGCGCATTCCTTTTTTGCCGTCCGTCAGCACGAGCTGTGCGCCGTACGCGCTCATCAGCTGACGGCGTTCGACCGACATGGTGTCGGGCATCACGATTATGACTTTATACCCTCTCGCGGCCGCGACGCAGCACAGACCGATGCCCGTGTTGCCGGACGTCGGCTCGATAATGACCGAACCCGGTCTGAGTTTGCCGCGCTTCTCCGCTTCGTTTATCATCTCGAGCGCGACTCTGTCCTTGACGGAGCCGGCGGGGTTGAAGTATTCAAGCTTTGCGATAAGCTTTGCTTTGATACCCTCTTCGCTCTCCGTCCTCGACAGCCTCAGCATCGGCGTTTTGCCTATCAGCTGATCTATTGATCTGTATATCATTGCGTCACCTTATAGTCCGAGATCGTCGTTTACGATTATCACGTGTATCCTGTCCTTATGGCGCGAGAAACGCGTTATAAGGAACTGACAGCAAATCGTATCGGGCGACTTGCAGTCGAAGCATTTGCCTGTTTTTGAGCACGGCGTGTCGAGGCCGAACCGCTGGGCGTTCGCCGTCGCGGCGACGTTTCTCGCGCGCTTCATAGCCGTATCAGTATCCGGGCAGATCTTGTTCATGCCGACGATGAATATCACCTTTTTCGGTCCCTGCGCGATCGCGGAAACGCGGTTAGCATTGCCGTCAATATTTATCATGACACCGTCGTCCGTCATCGCGTTGGCGCTCGTCAGGAACACGTCGGCGTCGTAGCCGTCGAGCATCGCTTTGCGTTTATCCGTATAAAGACCGCGGTCGATGAAATTGTAGTCGCCCGCCCTTATCGCGTCGAGCAGACCTATCTCCTCCGCGCTCATGCAGCCGCCCATCGTGATCGAGCTCTTTTCCGGGATCAAACCGAGCGCTATGCGCAGCGCTTCCGCCTTATCCTCGGCGTAATAACCGCTCATATTTCGTGATTGTAATCCTTTTATCGTCTTATCCGCCAGGAGTCTGTTTCTTTTCGCCATTATCCCGTTCATTTTCCGTACTCCTCTTCAAGTATCGCGTACTCGTATGAGTCTCCCCATACGCCACCTTTATATCTGTGATCCTTTACGAATCTTCCCTCCCGTCTCATGCCGAGCTTTTCCATCACGCGCACGGACCTTATATTGTCTACGTGGCAGTGCGCGGTCATGCGGTGCAGCCCGAGATGATCGAAACCGAATTCGAGCATCTTAGCTCCGGCTTGCGTGGCGTATCCCTTGTTCTGATGATCCTTGTGGATGAACCAGCCGACGTCGCCCGTGCGCATATCGTCCGACAGTGAGACGTTGCAGCCGCCTATGACCTTGCCGTCAAGCAATATAGCGAAATTATAATTATCCGGCTGCGCTTTGCACGAGTTTTCTATACACTTATCTATATATTTTTCCGTATAATCCGTATCGAACGCCTCGAACGGTTCGTCCTTCAGCGATTCGCAGTATTGAAGCGCGTCGGCCAGATCGTCTTTTCTGAAAGGCCGCAGCGTAAGCGACGGCGTTTTGATCTCGCGGTAGTTGAAAATCCTGCATACGGCGGCGTGCTGGATCTCCGCCGTCTTTGAGAATTCTTCATAACCGACGGCTTTTTCTTTGTTCCAGGTGTTTTCCGCCGTAGCCGCGGCGCGTTCACTGACTTTTTGAAACTCCGAGATGAGGTGGCGCATGGGCTGATCCGATCTTGCGCCGAAATCGCCCCACGACAGAAGCTGTCCGCCGATCGTCTTCTCGTACGGCGGCACCTTCAGCGTCGAGCCGATGTAAGGCGAGCCGGGATGAACGGGTCTGTACGTGAATATATCCCAGTCGAAGCAGTCCCTGACGCTCCACATGACGGCGGGCTCGACGACGTAATTCGGCGACCAGCTGCCGTTGATTATCGTGTATCCGGTGTCGATCAGCTCAGGCGTCGTCTGATAGAAATTCTCCCATGAAAACACTTCAGTCGTGCGCGGCACGAGGTAATTGACATCGCGGCAGAAGCCTTCCCACACCACCGGCGTTTTGCCGTGCGACAGAACGATCTGCGAGAGTTTTGCGACGAACGCGGCGAGTATACGCTCCGACGACAGTCTTTCGTCGTCATCGACGGGTATGCCGCATTCCGCCGCGTATTCGCGGCATTTATCGCATCGCAGCCACTGTTTTATGTCCGCCTCGTCTCCGCCGATATGGATCCTGTCGGAGTCCGGGAACATTTCGCACAGCTCCCCGAGTATTTTCTCGAACGCCGCGAAAACGTCGGCGTGAAATCCTATTATACCGTTATGTCCGAACAGTTCGGGATACGCGGCCAGGAACGGATCGCAGTGGCCGGGAACGTCGATCTCCGGCATTATCTTAACACCGCGCGCGGCGGCGTATTCGTTTAACTGTTTTATCTGCTCGAATGTGTAATGTCTGCCCTGCGTCGGCAGTTTCGGAAACGCCGTGCACGGCAGCGTGTAGCTCTGCGTATCGGTAAAATGCAGATGCAGATACGAGAACTTATAGAACCGGCACAGATCGACGTATCTGAACAGATATTCAAGCGGATGCCATATCCGCGCGATATCTATCATCAGCCCTCTGTATTCGCAGTCGGGTGCGTCCTCGATGTTCACGGCGGGGATCCTGCCGCCGCCCGACGCCTGAAGCTGAAGCAGCGTCGCAAAGCCGTTGTTGACGCCCTGCGTATCGGAGGCGTAAAGCCGTATCTCTCCGTCCCCGCAGTTTATCGCGTACGCGCCGGGGCCGAGTCCGTCGGCATAGCACGCCGTGATCTTATCTTCTCCGCGCTCAAAGCCGAGCTGTTTTACGTACGTTTCGTACGCGTCCGCCGCGGCGCCGAAGCGCGCGTCGCATTCTATCCTGCCCGGGATGAAAAAGCCTTCTTTCTCCTCGGCGTGTTTCGGGGTCGGTATCACGTTGACTGACATAAACGATTCCTTTCGTCAGGGATAAACTTCATATTTATATTTTATCATCACTTTTACGATTTGTCAATAACGTTTCGCTTTTTGAGCGGCCGCTTTCGCCTAATTTACAATTTTTACCAGTAATATCGACACAAATTTTCAAATAATTACATTTTATGGGTTTGTTTTTCCGGTTTTTTTGTGTTAGAATGGAATAAACTATGACGGAGGCAGGCAAAAGATGAAAGCGACCGGAATAACAAGACAGATAGACGAGGTCGGAAGGATCGTTCTTCCGATAGAGCTGCGCACGATCCTCGGGATCGAAAAACGCGACTTCGTGGAGATATACACCGAAGGCGACGCGATAATCCTCAAAAAGTATCAGCCCTCCTGCATCTTCTGCGGGAGCCGCGAGGGCACGACGACCTTCAAAGGCAAGATCCTATGCAAAAACTGCATAGACGAGTTGACGGGCGAGCGCGAAAATGGCTAAGTTGTATTTCAAATACGGCGCGATGGGCTCGTCGAAGACCGCGCAGGCTCTGATAACGAGATTCAATTACATCGAGATGGGCATGCGCGTATGGCTCATCAAGCCTTCAAAGGACACGCGCGACGGCGACAACGTCGTCCGTTCACGTATAG
>JAFZRM010000010.1 GCA_017619885.1 Clostridia bacterium
GCCCCCTCAGATCTCTGATCTGCGGGAGGGGAACAGGGGGTTTGGGGGGTGACGAGCATTGCGCCGCCGGGGGCGGATCAAGCAATGCGAGGAAGGCGCAGCGGTCGAAAAAATCGAGCATGGTCACGGTAGTGACGCGATGATTTTTTCGGGTTACCGCAAGCGGGCGTGAGGGGTGGGCGACCCCCAAGATTGTCGCGCAGCGACTCCTTTTGATACTTCAGGCTATTTCCCGGTATAATCCGAAAGGATCCTCACTATTTCGCCAGCCGCGGTCGCGTCGGGGTCGACGGTATATACCGGCACGCCGAGTTTTTCGGACAGCTCCGGCACCGTCATATCGTCCAGAAACACGTCCTCGCCCGAGCGGAGCATCACGGACGGTATGAAGACGCACGTACCGGCGTCCACATCCTTCATCTGTTCCGCGATATCGCGCCCGACGACGAGGCCGGAAACGGTCACGCAGCCGCCGAAGAATTCGTTCTTTATCATCCTGACGCATAGCTTTGCGCCGGTCCTTCTGTTTATCGCGTCCGCCATGTCGCATATCACGGGATAAGCCGCCTCGCCGGTTATCAGCGTGGCGATCACGCCGTCAAGGGCGTCGTTCATTCGCTTTATCTCGGACGGCAGCTCGTCGTACATGCAGGCGACCATGCCGACGCCGTTTTCATACTGAGGATAACCCTCGTAATAAGACGCCTTATGCAGCTTCACGCCGCCCTTCAGATAGAATTCGTCCGCCGCGAAGAATATGCGGCTGCCGTGACGCTTTTTGCATTTTGAGGAAAACGCCTCGACCTGCTTCACCACCGATTTGCAGTCCTGCGCGGTGAATGGCTCGATGTGATGGAGCTTCTGTCTGTACGCCGTAAGTCCGCACGGCACTATCGACACGCTCTGCATCGCGGGGAACAGCGACTCGAGATCACGCATGCTCGCGTCGAGCGCCGCGCCGTCGTTGATGTCCTTGCACAGTACTATCTGCCCGTTCATCGTGATGCCGGCGTCGGCGAACCTGCGCATGATCTGCATCACCCTGCCCGCGTTCTTGTTCTTCATCATGAAAACGCGAAGCTCCGGGTCAGTCGTATGTACGGAGATGTTAATCGGCGAAAGATGCATCCGGCAGATGCGGTCGATCTCGTCGTCCATCAGGTTCGTCGTCGTTATGTAGTTCCCCTGCAGAAACGACAGACGGTCGTCGTCGTCCTTGAAATACAGCGAGTCGCGGCATCCGGGCGGCATCTGATCGATGAAACAGAAAATGCAGGCGTTTCTGCATCTGCGCTTTTCATCCATCAGATACGTCTGAAATTCAAGCCCGGGATCGTCGTATTCGTCTTTTTCGATTTCTACCGTCAAAAGATCCGGGCCTCTGTGCAAAAGTACGGAAAGAGAGGGCTCGGTTATGTAGAACCGGTAATCGAGCACGTCGTTTATGTCGTGACCGTTTATCGAGAGCAGTATATCCCCCGGCAGTATTCCGGCTTTTTCTGCCGGCGAGCCGCCGCAGACGGACGTTACCGTGACCATTTTTCCCTCCGCATACTTTCTTATCATACTATTATAACGATACACAAAGAAAAATCAAGCCGGATTTCGTAAATTATTTAAAATATATCTTTCGCACGCAAAAAGAAAAGACCGGACGCGGGTCCGGTCAAAGGCCGTATTTGTCGGCTATGCGCTGCAGCTTCCGCCCGAACGGCGGCGCGAGCAGAAACAGATAAAGAACGTTTGCCAGAGCGTACGATACGGTGAACGGCGCGGCGTGATACAGCGCGTCGCCGTATTCGGCGAGGCTCACCGACCCCGTCGCCGACGCGACTGTCCAGATGTCCATGAACATCGAGTAGAACACGCCGCTGACGGCGCCGTATATCAGCATAGGCGCGAGACCTTTTTTCAGAAGCGGCGACAGGACGCCGGCGAAAAATCCGATAAGTCCGAGGCTTACCATCTGCATCGGCGTCCACGGGCCGTTGCCGAACCAGACGTTAGACACGAGCACCGCCGTCGCGCCGACGAGAAATCCGGTTTCCGCGCCGGTATAGACGCCCGATATTATCACGAGCGCCGTCAGCGGTTTGAGCAGCGGTATAAATCTGCCGGCGACCGCCAGCGCGGCGAACACCGCGCCGAGCACGAGCCGCCGCGAGCCTATCCGTCTGCGATCGAATCCCGCGGCGAACAGAAGCAGCGCGAGCAGTGCGCAGATCACCGTTATGACCACGTATTTCCGTCCGTCCGACGCGAAAAACGCACAGGCGAGCGCGGCGCCGGTGAGGATCGCGGGCACGGCGATCCTGATTGCCGTGCGCGCTTTTTCGTTTTCTATGACTCTCATATCGCGCCTCCGCCGGTCATCCGGCAGACGTCCGTCGTGTAAAACGCGTTGCCGCGCATGAACTCGCCGGTCGGCGCCGTGCAGACTATGCCGCCGTCGAACATCATGCTGCACGTGTCGGCGCACTGCGCCGCAAGCTCCGTGTCGTGCGACACGATCACGATCGCGACCCCGGCCGACGCAAGAGACGACAGCGCTTCCGAAAACTTCTTTTTTAAAGATGCGTCCATGCCCTTCGTCGGCTCGTCGAGCAGCAGAAGCCGCGGATGCGACAAAAGAGCCAGGCACAGCGCCGCGATCTGAAGCTCGCCGCCGGAAAGGTCGTACGGATGGCGGCCGAACAGAGGCGTAACGTCGAACGGCAGCCCGGACAGATCCGCGCCGCGGAACTGATCGCCGACCGTCTCGTACGTGAACGCGCCGCTGACGTCCTGACAGAGCAGGGAAACGCAGCCGCCGTAAAGCTCGCCGTCGCCGTATTCGGACGGTTTTTTACCGAAAAGCTTAACTTTTCCGGAATAAGGCTTGTAAAGCCCGGCGGCGCAGTGCAGAAGCGTGCTCTTGCCGCAGCCGTTGCCTCCGAAGATGAAGCGGATCTCGCCGCGGTTTACCGTAAGCGACGCGTCGCGCAGCACGTCGCTGCCGCCACGGTCGTACCGGTAATAAACGTGCTCGATCTGAAGCGCCGGATCGCCGGATTTTCGCTCTCCGTCCGGTTTTGACTCGGTGTATCCGGAAAACACGCGTCTGCCGGCTTTGACGTCGAGCGGACAAGTCCCCTGTACGCCGGTATCGAAGAACAGCCTGACGGGCGTGGGCATATCGGACAGCACCGCGTCTGACGGTCTTTCGGAAAGTACTTCTTCCGGCGGACCGAACGCGGTTATTTTGCCGCCTTCCATGAACATCACGGCGTCGGAGACGGAGAGCAGGCGCGAGGTATCGTGCTCGGCGACGATCACCGTCACGCCGAGCTCGCGGTTGATCCTTACGAGCATCGAGATCAGATCCGCGGAGGCGACGGGATCGAGGCGCGACGTCGGCTCGTCGAGCAGTAAAAGCGACGGCGACGTCAGAAGCGTCGACGCCAGCGTCAACAGTTGCTTTCTGCCGCCGGACAACTCGGACGTGCGGTCCGAAAACCGCCCCGTGAAGCCGAACAGATCGGCGATCTCGGCGGCGCGGCGCATCGCGCGCTCGCGGTCGTATCCGAGGCTCTGCGCGCCGAAAAGGAGCTCTCCGCCCACGCGGTCGGAGACGATCTGCTCCTCGGGCCGCTGTACGACGAAGCCGATAGATTCGGCGCTCTGCCGCAGGGAAAGCTCCGCGACGGGCACGCCGCGGAAAAGCAGCTCGCCGCTTGTTGTCCCGGCGGGCGTCATCTCTTTTTTGATCAGCCGGAGCAGCGTGCTCTTGCCTCCGCCCGTCGGTCCGCAGACCGTTACGAACTGCCCCTCGGACACGGAAAACGACACGCCGGAAAGCGCCGGTACGTCTGATTTTGCGTATGTGAAACTCAGATCTTTTGCAGTAAGTATTTCCATTTTATCCTGTCCGTGATCTCAAAAATAACGGGTAAAAACGATAACAGCGAAAACGCCGTGAAGGAAACGGCGAGCGGCACGCTCATCGCGGGCGGCTCGATGTTCGGATAATAGTTGAATGAACAGTCAAAGAGTATCGCCGGAACGGCGCAGAGCGCCGTGAGAAGAAGCTCCGCGGCGATGAAAACGCGGTCGGAGGGCTTAAAAGGGAAGAACGAGTAAAACGAGCGTTTCCCGGTGCCGTAACCGCGGCACGCCATGGAATCCGCCGCCGTGATGCCGTTCTCGAGCGCCCACGTTGACAGAGCGGAGAATACGCGCGCGCCCGATCTAAGCCGCGCCGGTATGCTCTGACCTCCCTGGAAGCCGAGCGCCTTCTGCTGATCCGATATGACCTTCGCCTGCCGCACGTAAAGCGGAGCGAAGCGGAGGACCGCGGAGACGGTCATCGCCGCCGCGGCGGAAAACGGAGAGAGCAGATACAGCAGTTTTTCTGAATCCACGGTCTTAGTGAACACGTAGAATAAGAACATGACAGCGGTGATGAGCGCCGCCGAATTCAGTCCGTACACTATCGCCTCGAGCGTGACCGGAGAGTCGCCGAAAAACAGCAGCGGCGTCGCACCTTTTTTAGACAGTATCGGGTTGACGATGAACGTCAGAAGGAACACGACGCAAAACGAAAGCGCCGCGCGCAGCCTCCCGCGGCACATGACGAACGCCGCGACCGCCGAAACGAGCAGGACCGCGGTGTAATACGGATTGTTGAACACCGCGGAAAGCGCCGTCACGGCGACGTAATATATAAGCACGGGAAAGGGATTGCATTTATCGAACCAGATCATATTCAGTCTCCGAGATAACTTACGTCGGGCACGTAGATCCATTCAAGGACGTCGCCGTCGGACAGAACGTACGAACCCGCGCCGACGGACGGAGCCTTGCCGTTCACGCGGTAGCCCCAGCCCGACGTCGGACCGTATTCCGCCTCGTACAGATCGGCTATGCCGGTGATGTACGGATTGAGCACGGAGCCGGAATTGACGACGGTCATGCCCTTCGAGCGGCAGACGCGGATCAGAACGGAATACGCCGTGTCGCCGTCCGCGATGTCGGCGGTGAACGCCGGGATCAGTTCGCGGTCGGATACGAGAGAACAGTCGACGGAAAACGTGACCGTGCCGGTCGGTACGATGTCTTCCTCCGCGGCGAAATAGCCCTCGCCGGTCCTGACGCCGACGACGCATACGATCACGGTGAGTATCACCGTCACGCCCGCGACGATCAGATAGTCGATCACACGTTTTTTCTTTCTTATCAGCATTACGACGCAGACTGTGACGCCGGCAAGCACGATCGCCGCCGTGACGATGAACGTCAGATCGCCGGTTGACTGCTTCTTGTACGTCACCGTAACCGACGGCGCGTCCGTCACGTAAAACGGTGTGAGCTCGTCCGTGTTGACGAGAGCGCAGTACGCCTGCGCGGTCGCCGTGCCGTTCCTGCCGGCGCCGAGGATGTGCTCGAAGCCGCCGTCTTCAAGGCGATAGGAGAGAAGAGCGTCGTAGACCGACACCCCGTTTTTTATAAAACGCGGATCCGTGCGCGGATCGATACCGAGCGAGGTGAGCGCCAGGATGACCTGCGCGCAGTTCTCGCAGTTTTCGCTGTTGAAATAGCGGAAAGCGCCGGTTTCCGTCTGCTGCGACGACAGATACGACAGAGCGCCCTCGATCACGCCGCCGATCCGGGCGTCGTTTTTGTACGGCGCAAGCGCCTGGACCGCCATGGCGGTCATGTCGATGTCGGGCGTCTCGCCGACCGTCGGGAAGCCGCCGGACGGCAGAAGCTTTGAAAGGAGCCGCCCGATATGTTCGTCGACCGTCATTCCGGTGTCATAACCGATATTTTTCAAATGAAGCGAAAAGACGAGCGCGGACGTGCTCTGCGCCTGCTTTATCGACTCGCGGTCGAGCGAATCGAACTTGCTGCCCCTGACGCCGCAGACGTATACGGTCAGCGCGTATTTCATAGCCGTCACGGTGTTGACCGGGACGTCCTTCGAGGCGATGAGCATTCCGAATTCGGTCAGATCGGCGTCGCGGTCGTGCTTTCTGAGCGCCATCGCCGTAAAACATCCGGATTCGGGCTCGTCGGACAGAGTTTCCGCCAGAGCGTACAGCCCCTGCTCGTAATCCGCCGCGTCCGCTTTAAAGCCAAACCCCGCGGCAATGAGTATGACTGACATTGCCGCGAGGATAAGAGAAGTGATTTTTTTCAAATTATTTGTTATTTTTCTTGCCGCTGAGCTTGAATATCACGAAGCAGATCACCGCGACCGCGATGACGGCGAGGACGATCCAGAGCCAGAGCAGATTCGCGCCGCCGCTTACGGTCGATACGCATACCGGAGGTATGATCAGGACGCCGTCTTTTGCCGCGCTGATGACCGCGCTTTTCTTCGGCAGCGTTATTTTTGCCGTGCCGTTGGCGTCAGTCTTGACTTCCGTGGCTTTGCCGTCGACGGTTACGGTCGCACCTTCAAGCGCGACAAAGATCGGGGCGTAAGTTTCCGCGTCGTAGCCGGAGACGTATTTGAGCGTGAGGGTGACCTCTTCGCCGCCCTTGTCCGCAAAGGAATTCACGTCAAAGAAGGAGTAAGCGTCGGAATAACCGGCCGCGTCGGCGTAGACGTAAGCGTAAACGACGTCGCCGTCCTTGACCTCGTCGGTCAGGCTGTAAGCCATGTTGTTGTTGAGCATGTAGCCGTAACTGCCGCCGTTCTCGATGTTCCAGAGCTTCTTGATGAACAGGCCGTAATCGCCGTTTTCGGTCACGAAACCGTCCTTGCACTTGCTGTTATGTATGGAGATGAGGACGTCGTTGATCGTCCACTTGCCGTCGCTGTCTTCGTCTTTATAAGCGACTTTTTCCATAGTTACGACGACGTTTTTGCCGTCGTAGACGTTGACGGATACGGCTTTGCTCTCGTCCGCCGCAAAGCAGGTGAGAAGCGAACCGAGCATGACCGCGACGAGCGCGACGGACAGAAAGATCTTCAGGTTTTTCATTTTTTAATTCCTTTCTTTCAAATAAAAACACAGCCTTGCAAGGCTGTGACGGGTACTTTTTTGTACGGCAAAAGAAAGCGGTGCTCTCCCCGCCGTCAAAACGATACTCCCCGCCTCACGGGAGTCGTTTCCGTATTAAGCTCCGCCAAGCATTCCGACTGGTCGCGTAAACGCGAGTAACGGCAATTGACGTTGCGGCACGATTTTCACGGCACTTTCCTCGACCCGGTATAAAACCCGCCGATCTGACGGCGCCCGCGGCCTGTAAGCCGCTTCGGGGGACGGAGCCTCTCTTTTTTTTCAGTAAAAGAGTTCCTCACGGCACGCCGAAAGGAACTCCGTTTTATCAGTCTTCGACCTTGATTATCTGCTTGCCGTCATAATAACCGCAAGCTCTGCACACTCTGTGGCTGAGGTTGTACTCGCCGCACTTGGGGCATTTCGTCATGCCGGGCATGTCGAGCTTCCAGACGTTGGAGCGTCTTCTGTCGCGTCTTGCCTTGCTGACTTTTCTCTTCGGTACTGCCATTTATCCGCACCTCCTTATAAAGTGTCTTTCTCTTCGTTCTTTATGTGTTCGCAGCCGCCCTCGTTGAGATCCGCGCCGCAGACGGGACACAGTCCCCTGCAGTCTTCACGGCACAAGGGCTTTGACGGGAAGCTGATGGAAAGCTCCTCGTATACGGGACCGTCGATATCGATCTGACGGTCAGAGTAAACGATATATCCCTCGTCTTCGCTGTGCTCGGTGTCCTTTGAGGCGATGAGGTGCAGATCGCACCCGCACGACAGGGACATCCGTCTGCCGCAGCGCGCGCAGTGCGTGACGCAGGGCAGGGAAGCGGCGACGTCGAGTTCGAAATAACCGGAAATATCGCGTACTTTTCCGTTAACAGTAAGTTCGCCGCCGACAGTCATATCAAGCCCCTTGAAACGGATCTCGGCGACTTCCGCGGGAACGTTTTCCGTGAACGTGAAAGGGAGTTCTTTCACCTCACCGTTCAGAACAGGCGTAAGATCGATCTTCATATCCGTCTCCGAAAATATTGATATATACACTGCCGGCGCAAGCCGTACAAGTTATTATACATACACAATCGAAAAATGTCAATAGGCGCCGGCAAAAATATTTAAATTTTTTGTGAACTGTAAGAGGCTATACGGTCAGCATCTGACGCAGTTTTTCGTATATCTTTTTCTCCGTGCGCGACACCTTTACCTGCGAGATGCCGAGCGCGTCGGCGATCTGCTGCTGAGAGCAGTCGCGGAAGTAGCGGAGGTATATTATCTTGCGCTCCTCGGGCTCGAGTCTGCTCACCGCGTCGCGCAGGGACATCATCTCGCACAGGTCGTTTATGCCGTCGTCGCGCGCCGGGATCGCGCCTTCGAGCGTGACGCCGTCGTCGCCGCTGACCGTCTCCGATAACGAGTGCATCGGATACGCCGATTCGAGAGCGTCCGTGAGCTCGTCCTCGCTTACGCCGCAGATCTGCGAAAGCTCCGAGATGCGCGGCTCGCGCCCGTGCTCGGACATGAATTTCTCTTTCTGCTTCATCGCGTTCTGCGCCGTCCGCTTCGTCGTGCGGCTGACCTTGATCATGCCGTCGTCGCGCAGAAAACGCCGTATCTCCCCGATTATCAGAGGCACCGCGTACGTCGAGAACACCGTGCCGAATCCGGGCTCGTAGCTTTTGACCGCCTTTATCATCCCGATCGCGCCGATCTGTACGAGATCCTCGTACTCCACGCCGCGGTCAGCGAACCGCGGAACGATGCTCCTGATGAGCCCCATGTTCGCCTGCAGGAGCTCGTCCATCGCGGCTTTGTCGCCGTTTTGAGCAAGCTTTATCAGCTCCGGGTTTTTTGAATAGTCGTATGACGTCCGATCGCCCATTTTATCCTCCGTGGCGGCATCACGCAGGCTGTCACGTTTGCCGCTTCAGATGTTTTTCCATAAACACGCGCGTCCCGCCGCCGACCTTCGAGCTGACTTTCAGCCCGTCGGAAAAGGTCTGCATCAGCGCGAAACCCATGCCGCTGCGCTCGCCGCCGCGGTCGGTCGTGAACAGCGGCGTCATCGCAAGCGCTACGTCGGGTATGCCGCAGCCCTTGTCCGTGATCTGCACGGTGAATCTTCCGTTGCCGTACAGCCTCGCGTTTATGTAGACCGGACCGGGCTCGTTTTTGTAGGCGTGCACCACGCAGTTCGTCATCGCCTCGGATACCGCGCAGCGTATGTCCGCGAGCTCGGTAAGCGTCGGATCGGCGCGCGATACGAACTGCGATACGCAGCCTCTCGCCACCGCCTCGTTCTCCGGCAGTGAAGGGAGCACGAGCTTCATTTCGTTTACGGGTCTGTCTTTCATTTGCGGCTGCCTCCTTTCGCGTTTTCCTCGACGCCGATGACGCGGGACAGCCCCGCGAGCTCGAGCATTTTGACGACTCTGCCGTCCGCGCCGCGCAGACGGAAATCAACGCCGTTTTTGCGGCATACGGCGTATCTGCCCATGATCAGCCCGAGCCCCGAGCTGTCCATGAACGATATGCGCGACAGATCGAGCACGAGCGACGACGCGCGCAGCTGGATCAGCTTTTCGTCTATCTGCTCACGTACCGACGCGGCGAGACAGTGGTCGAGTTCTCCGCGAAGCGTCGCGGTCAGCTCGCCGTTCTTTTCAGAAAATTCAAGCGTGTCCATAGTTTTTTCCTTTTCTTTTTTCTACCTGATATGATACATCGCACACGGCGATTATTATGTCGTTTTTTATCCCGCGGACAATATTTTGTTCCGGTACATTTTGGAGAGAAATAAAAAAACGCCGTGAAGGCGGAGAAAGTGAAGGATGAGCGAAAAAAATCGGTGTCCCTTCGGGACGATCTGTGCGCCTCGTCCCTCGGCGCCTCAGGGGGTTCCCCGCCCCCCTCTCCGGGAACCCCCACCGCTGTTCGCGGCGGGGAACCCCGGTACCGCCCCCAAACCCCCGCCTCCCCCCGGCCGCTGACGCGGGGTGAAATGTTCCGCCGGGGGCGGAACGTGAAATTTGACTGCCGTCAAGTGAA
>JAFZRM010000097.1 GCA_017619885.1 Clostridia bacterium
GCTGGGTACGGAACTGATCCACGCGGCTCTGCGGCTTCTGCTCCTGCACCGGCTTCTGCTGCGTCTTCTGTTCTTCCTTCTTTGCAGCGGGCTTCTGCTGCTCCTTCGGCTTTTCCTCCGTCTTCGCCTTTGCCGGCTCCTCGGGCTTCGGCTCCGGTTTCTTCTTCGGCGCGGGACGGTGCTCGGGCGCGACGTCGACGCGTCCGGCGAGGTAGTCCTCAAGTCCGCTGATCTGGTTTTCCTCGGTCAGAACGGAGAAGATGACGGCAAAATCGTCCTCGTCTATCGCGGACGTATGCACCGCACCTTCACCGGGGTGAGCCTTCAGTATATTAACCAGATCGTTGGCCTTGAGGCCGAGATCCTTTGCGATATTTGCTATTTTGTACTTTACGTTTGAAATCATATATGTCCCCTTGCCGCGCTGCGGCGCGATGCCCGTCGCATCCGCGGCTCCTTTCATATGGATTTGTGCTGTCTGATACTGACTGTGACCGGGTTCTTTATCATTTCGGCAAAACGCGGATCCGTCACCGCCGCCGCCGCGATGCTTTCCTTTCCGATCGCGGCTCCGAGCTGCTCGGAGGTGAAGGGCAGCGTCACGCATTCGACGCCTCTGTACCGGCTGCAGTCCGAAATACGCTTCACGGTGTTGTCGGACGCGTCCGACGACAACAGCGACATCACGGCTTTGCCGGATCTGATCGCGTCGGTCGCCTGCGCTGTTCCCGGGATCAGCTTCCCGGCCTTGCGGCACAGACCGACGTACGATAATATCTTATCCATCGGTCCGCTCCAGTTTTTCCGAAAGCTGCGCGTATACCTCGTCCGGTATCTGCGCGTTAAGCGCTCTGCTCAGCCTGCCGGTGCGTTTCGCTTTCTGCAGGCACGACGCTTTTCTGCACAGATACGCGCCTCTGCCGGAGCTTTTGCCTTTTTCATCGATCGTTATCTCGCCTTCAGGCGAGCGGACGATGCGGATCAGCTCGCCTTTCGGGGCTTCCGCACCGCATCCCGTGCAGTGCCGCACGGGCGGCTTCTTGGGCTGCGCCATCAGTTCGGTTTGATGTCGATCTTGCAGCCGGTGAGCTTGGCGGCAAGACGCGCGTTCTGTCCTTCCTTGCCTATCGCGAGGGAGAGCTGATCAGCGGCGACCGTGACCTTCGCGGAGCGCTCGCCGTCGAATTCTATGCTCTTGACGACCGCGGGAGAGAGCGCGGCGGCGATGTATTCCACCGGATCCTCCGAATATTTTATGACGTCTATCTTCTCGCCGTGAAGCTCGTTCACGATCTCGGCGATACGCGCGCCCTTGTTGCCTATGCAGGCGCCGATCGGGTCGACCGATTCGTCGCGGGAGTAAACGGACATCTTCGTCCTCGATCCCGCCTCACGGGTTATGTTCTTGATTATGACCGTGCCGTCCGCGATCTCGGGGACGTTGAGCTCGAAAAGCCTTCTCACGAGTCCCGGATGTACGCGGGATATCGTGACGAGTCTGCCCTTCGATTCCTTGCTGACCTCGGTCACGAAGACCTTGATTCGGTCGCCGGGCTCGTAGTATTCGCCCGGGATCTGCTCGTTCTTTATCAGCACGGCGTTGCTGCTGCCGAGGTTGACGACTATCGAGCCGGTGTCGGGATCTACGAGCTCGACCGTCGCGGTGATTATCTCCTCGCGCTTGCTCTCGTATTCCTGACGCAGCATTCCGCGTTCAGCCTCGCGGATGCCCTGGATTATGACCTGCTTCGCGGACTGAGCCACGGTGCGGCTGAAGTTCTTCGTCTTTATCTCTTCCTTTACCAGACCGCCGAGAACGTGCTTGCGGCTGAGCTTCTTCGCGTCGGGAAGGCTGATCTCTCTCGCGGGATCCTCGACTTCCGCAACGACGGTCTTTACGCGATAGACCTTGCATTCCTTCTTTTCGGGATCGAGGAGCACCTGTATGTCGGCTCCGGGAAAAGCCTTTGTAAAGGCGTTGATCAGTGCCGTTTCGACCTTGTCGAGCATATATTCCTTCGATATGCCCTTTTCTTTCTCTAACGCGTCAAGCGCGCTGAACAGTTCCGCGTTCATATTTTTCCGTTTTCCTCCTGATTTATGGATTTTATGTCAAAATAGATGTTCACCTTTGATACCGAGCTTCTCGGAAAGGCGTATTTTCTGCCCGCGACCTCGACGTTGACGTTTTCGTCGAGCGGGAGCAGCGTACCGACGAACAGCTTGCTGCCCTCATACGGCTTGTACAGATGGACTTCTACCGTGTCGCCCTCGCAGCATTCGTAATGCCACTCGTATTTCAGCTCGCGCTCGATGCCGGGCGAGCTGACCTCGAGCGTGTAGCTCTCCTCGATCGGATCCGCCTCGTCGAGCAGCGGATCGATCGCGCGGTGGAACCTCTCGCAGTCGTCGATGCCGACGCCGCCGTCACGGTCTATCGTGTAGCGGAGAATGTATCTGCCGCCCTCCTTCACGTATTCCGTGTCCCATATGACGTAGCCGAGCTCTTCAGCCACCGGCTCCGCCAGCTCTTCGCAGATCTGTGTAATGTTTTTCTTCATGACCGCTCCATTATAATAGGGTGTGGCACCGAACCACACCCTCCTTTATCTTACTGTCAACGCATTATACCACAACTTTTATTAAAAATCAATAGCTTTTATAAAAAAAACGGCGCACGCGCAAAAATATTTTATTAAAAAAATGCAAAATACGCGGTTTTTTCGCCAGTTTTTGATTCTGTGACTGAAAAATCGACGCGATAACTGTTGACAGAACGGAAAAATTATGTTATATATATAATGTGATAAAATGCGGCAAAAGTCGACAACTGATCATACGGAGCGGGGTAATGAAGAAAAAACGCAGTCTTCTGATTTCGGCGGCGGCGCTGCTGCTTACGGCGGCGGTGCTTTTCGGCGCGCTTCCGCTTTTCGCGGCGGCGTCCGGGCCAGTCATGACGTACGCGCTGTTTGAAGAGAAACTCGCGGCGTTCAAAGAAAACGTTTATCCTAACGGTTCCACGTATGTGGACAATATAAGGGAGTTCCGCGGCATTCAGTGCTTCGGCTTCGCGAACGAGATCAGCAAATACATATTCGGTACGTTCGCGACGTATTCCGGCGCCGGCAAATACCTGTATTCCAACAACTGGGAGATAAACCGCGGCTCTGCGGCGTTAAACAACCTGCACGTCGGCGACGTGATAAGATACAGAAGCTCGTCGTCCTCCGACCATTCCGTTTTCGTGACGGGCATGGACGACGAATACGTATACATATCCGACGCCAACAACGACCATCGCAACACCGTCCGCCACAACGCGAAGATAACGTGGACGAAGCTTTACGACCGCATAGACCGCGCGCTCGAAAGCGATTCGTCGTATATCGGCTACGTGGCGCATTATAAATACTGGAACGACTCGCCGTCCGATCCGACGCCGTCCGTCACCGTATCGTACAACGCAAACGGCGCCGCGACGGAAAACGAGATCACGGGGCAGAGATACCGCGTGACCGCGCCGGAAGGGCTCAAGATCAGAGCCGGCGCCGGCACGGACAAGCAGCACCTGACGTCGATGAAGTACGACGAGACGTTCATCGTGCCTGCCGGCGCGCAGACGGCGGAGGCCGACGGGTACGTCTGGTCGCAGGTCGTCTTCGGCAGCTATGAGGGCTGGTCCGTCATATCCGAATCCGACTGGTGCGAGCCGACGGGACCCGTCTACGGCGGCACCTACTACGCCGACGCAAACGGCGATATCCGCCTCTGCTCGAGCGGAAACGTTTATACGCAGACCGCGGGATCGAAATGGACGATGCCGGACGCTGAGACGTTCGGGCTTGTGTATCCCGATATGATATTCAAAGGCTGGTCGGATGCGGCAGACGGCGCCGCGATGACGGCGGATCAGCTGAGACAGAAATACAGGACCGGGACGGTCGTGCTTTACGCCGTTTACGAGGAGGTACCGGCGGTGCCGGACGAGCCCGACGACCCGGGCGACCCGTCGGAGCCGCCCGCGGACAGCCTCGTCATCTATTATAACGTCAACGGCGGAGAAGTCGGCGATATTTACATAGGCGACAGATACCGGGTGACCGCGTACGACGGACTGATAATCCGCGAGGCGCCGGGCACGTCGAGCAAAAGAGTCATAACGATGCATTACGACAGCGTCTTCTGCGTGCTTCCGGGAGACCGCGTTGAAACGGGCGGCTACACCTGGGCGCCCGTGAGATACGAAGAGTACGAGGGCTGGTCGGCGGTATCCGATTTCTGCGAGATGACGGGCACCGTGACAGAATCGCGCTACGGAAAAGACGGCGAAGGCAATCTGACCGTACTGTCGGCCGGAAGAAAACTGTTTCAGATAATAGACGAGCAGAGCAGTCTGCTCAACGCCGCGGACACCGGAATAAGCCGCGAAGGATATGAGTTCGCCGGCTGGTCAGAGACGGCCGACGGCGCCGCGGTGACGCTCGCGGAGATCACCGGAAAATACGATAAAGGCGCGGTGACGCTTTACGCCGTGTGGGAAAAACTGCCGGAGACCGGGGGGCCTGACGATCCCGGACAGCCCGAAGGAAAGACCGGCGACGCCGACGGCGACGGGATCCTGAGCAACCTTGACGTGGTGCTCCTGTTCCATTATCTGTCGTCAGGCGAAGGCGGCCTCGACGAGGCTCTTATGGACGTCGACGGCGACGGCACGCTCAGCAACCGCGACGTAACGGCCCTGTTCAAAATGATCTGCACACAACAGTAAAGCAGAAAGAGCGGAAAAAGACAAACTTTTTCCGCTCTCTTTTTTTTCGCGCTTTTATGCGCACGGCGCGGTGTAAAATCATACCCGGGGTGAGGACATGGACGGCGTCGTGGTGTACGGAGACGTACTATTCGCAATAAACTTTTCAATGGATTTCCTCGTGCTTTTCTGTACGTCGAAGATAATGCACATAAAACAGAGATCGTGGCGGCTGATCGCCGCGTCGGCGCTCGGCGGCACGTACGGCGTTGCGGCGCTGTTCATCGAGAACACCGTTTTATCGGTCGTGTGCAATATCGCAGCCGCGCTCGTAATGTGTCTTATCTCGTTCCCGCGGCTCGGCAGGCTCACGTTTTTCAAATGCACCGTGCTGTTCTACGGTCTGTCGCTGCTGCTCGGAGGAGCGATCACGGCGTCGTACATACTGTTATCGAAACTCGGCCGCTCCGCTGACGCCGCGGGCGGGATCGCGCCGGCGCTGTCCGATATCTCGCTCGGGACGTTCCTCCTGCTCGGCGCCGTCAGCATGATCCTCGCTTTCATTACGGGGAAGCTCTGCGTCAGACAGAGCGCAAAGAAGGAAGCCGCGGTCGAGATAGAGGGCGCCGGCGGCACAGTAAGGCTCAGATGTCTGTCTGACAGCGGCGCGCTTTTGTGCGAGCCGGTCTCCGGTTCGCCGGTCATAATCGTCGATCTGCCGGCGGTCAGACCGTGTCTGTCGCCGGAGCTTTTCGAGGCGCTGTCGGACGGCGGACTCGGCACGACCGCGGAGGGCATGCGGCTGATCCCCGGCGGCGGGATCGGCGGGAGCACGCTTCTGCCGGGATTTCTGCCGCGCCGCGTGCGCGTCTGCGGAGTCGAGCGCGTCGCGGTGATAGCCGTCGTGAACGGCACCGATCTCGGCGGCTTCGACGGCATCGTCCCGGCGTCGCTGTGCAAGTAAACCGAGGGGGCATCGGAATGAAACTCGTACTGTTTATAAAAAAGCTGTTTTGTCTGCAAAAGATCGCCCGGCTCGACGACGAGAGGCTGATATTCTACATAAACGGACCCGAAACGCTCCCTCCGCCGCTGTCGCCCGAGGACGAGGCGGCGGCGGTCGCCGCGATGAAGACGGACGCGGCGAGCCGGA
>JAFZRM010000098.1 GCA_017619885.1 Clostridia bacterium
CTGCGGCGCACAGACCGGCGACATCACGGCGCCCGTAACGGACGCGGATACGGTAACGGCGGCCGTCACGGAAACGGAGGCGCCGACCGGGCAGGTCACGGATACCGAACAGATCATCCCGACAGAAGAGACCGACCCGACCGAGATCGGCATCTGGTACAGCACGTGGTACGCGTATACCGAGCCGGGCTCGGACAGCAACCGCTTCGACACCTGGGGTGCGTGGAGCATCGACTTCACGCCGCTTCTGCCGGACGGCACGTTCGGGTACTACGATTCAAAAGACGACGAAATGATCCGCTTCCACCTTGAAAAACTGTCGGAGGCGCAGATCGATTTCATCATAATGGACCAGACGAACAATATCGACGTCGACGGCGGGTATATAAACGAGCGTTCGCTTTCGGTGGCAAAATGCGTCAAGCAATATAACGATTCCGGCGCGCGCCCCGTGCGCTACTGCTCGGCGATCGGCGGCATCCAGTGGTCGCAGAACGCGAAGACGATCGAGGACGAGGCGGAGATGCTGTGGCGCCGCTACTGCGAGCAGGATTTCGGCGGAGAAAAATACCATTATTACCTCGACGGCAAACCGCTTCTGATCGTCTACGGCGACGGAGCCGAGCGGATGTGGACGGAATATGACGGCGACAAAACGTACGCGGAGAAGTTCACGATAAGATGGGCCGACAACAACAGCACGCCGGGATATTTCGGCTGGGCGTACGATAAAGGTCCGGTGTGGGACGGCGGCGTGACGGTCGTGATGCCGGGCTGGCACAACCGCGCGGGCCATACGCCGGTCAACCGCAAATACGGCGAGACTTACAAAAAGTTCTGGCAGAATATCCTCGAGGCGGAATACCGCCCGCGGCTGATCGTCATAAACTCTTTCAACGAATACGCGGAGCGCACGGCGGTCTTCCCGGCGGTCTCGAACGAAAAAACGGCGAACGCGGACAAATGGTACAAGGACAGAAGCAAGACCGAGGACCCCTATATGTACTGGGACATGACGGTCTCGTATATAAAACAGTTCAAAGAGATGAGAAAACCGTTATACGGAAAACAAGGGTGATATATTGAAGAAGAAATACATTGAACAGGGCTTTATCCGCATGACGCACGGCGTGCGCGGAGAGGTGAAGCTCGAATTATGGTGCGGCGAGCAGTCGTCGTTTTATAAGATAAAAAAGCTGTATCTGGACGAGGACGGACAGAAGTGCCTGAACGTCGCGTCGTCTCACGGCTCGAAGAGCACGGCGATCGTCCGTTTTGAGGGGATCGACACGGTGGAGGCCGCCGCGGCGCTGAAGGGCAAAACGGTGTACGTCGACCGCGCGGATCTGAATATACCGGACGACAGGATCCTCGTTTGCGATCTGATCGGTCTGCCGGTGCTCGACGCCGACGACGGACACGAATACGGGACGCTTGACAGCGTCGAGCAGTTCCCGGCGTCCGACATATACATGGTAAAGACCGACAAAGGCGTCGTACAGGTGCCGGACGTGCCGCAGTTCATAAAGAAGCTGACCGATACCGCGGTATATATCAAACCTATCGAAGGGATGTTTGAATGAATTTCCATATTATGACGCTGTTTCCCGCGATGGTCGAGGCGGTGTGCTCCGAGAGCATCATCGGCCGCGCACGCGAGGCGGGGATAATAAGCGTCAGAGAATACGATATACGCGATCACGCGAACAATAAACACAACAAGGTCGACGACACGCCCTACGGCGGCGGCATGGGAATGCTGATGGCGGCGCCTCCCGTATGCGAATGCTTCGACGAGGTCGTCGCGGGGATACCCGAGGATCACAGACGTCTGACCGTCTACATGAGCCCGAAAGGCAGGATACTCGATCACAAGACGGTGAAAAGGCTGAGCGGCTACGACGATCTGATCATCCTCTGCGGTCACTATGAAGGCATCGACGAGAGGGCGATCGAGGAGATAGTGGACGAGCAGATCTCGATCGGCGATTACGTCGTCACCGGCGGCGAGCTGCCGGCGTGCATCCTCGTCGACTGCGTGTCGCGCCTTATACCCGGCGTGCTCGCGGACAGCGTCTGCTACGAGGACGAGAGCATAGCCTCGGGCCTGCTCGAATATCCGCAGTACACGCGCCCTTACAGATACAGGGGAAAGACCGTGCCGGACGTGCTTTTGTCCGGCCATCATGAAAACGTCGCGAAATGGAGAGCCGAACAGGCTCTGAAAACGACGGAGAAATACCGTCCCGATCTGCTCGAAAAACACAAAAACGGAGACTGAGACATGGCGGCAGGGAAACCCAACCGTATAAAACGCAGCGCGGTGATCCGGGCTTTGTCGCGTTTTGCCGAAAGAACGGCAAAACGGGCGGAGAACGGCCTGATCGCCAGACTGCTGTCCGGTTATTTCAAGCTTGAAAAAGCCCAGCTGTCTTCCTTTGCCGCGACGCTCGCCGGACAGAAAAACGCAGTGACAGAGGCGTTCTCGTCGCTTCGAGACGTGATCTGCCGCGCGTTCACCGAAAGCCCGGTCAAAAAAGCCGTGACCTCGTATATCTCCGGTCTGCTTTATATGCGGACGCGCGACGTCGGCATATATCTGTTCGCGTCGGGACTTTACGCGGTAATAGAATATTTCATCATAAAATACGCGATAATCAGCCGCGATCTGCCGAACAACGTGCTTTACGGCGGCGTCGGTGTGATGATCCTTTCGCTGTTCTTCTTCTCGGGCAAAGCGCTCTGCGTGACGCTGTCAAAGAATCCGATCCTTTCGTTTCTGACGTTCGATCTGATCGGCGCGGACAGAGACGCGCTGAAGCCCGCTGAGCCGAAGAAAAAGAACGCGAGCGCCGCGCTGCTGTTCGGTATGCTGACCGGCGTGCTCGCTTTCCTGATACCGCCGCACCGAGTCGTTTTGCTCCTGTTCTGTCTCGTGATCTTGTGCACGGTGTTCTTCAAGCCGGAATCCGGAGCCGTGCTGACGGTCGCCGCGGTGCCGTTTCTGCCGCTGCGTCAGATCCTGATACTGTGCGCGATAACCACCGTGTCGTATCTTATAAAAACGCTGCGCCGCAAAAGAGAACTGCGGTTCCGGCCGATAGATATATCCGTCATGATCCTTGCGGCGTTCACGCTGTTCGGCAAGCTCTTGACGGCGGGAGACGGCAGCGGCACCGATTCGCTTTATCTGATCGGCATTGCCGGTTATTTCATCTGCCGCAATCTGCTGTGCAAGCGTGAATGGCTTTCGAGGACTCTTCACGCCGCCGCGCTGTCTTCGGCCGCGGTCAGCGTTTTCGGCCTGCTGTTCTATTTCTTCGGCACGCCGTCTCAGATGCTCGCGGCGCGCACGCTTTTCGCCGGAGAAGGCGGCGAGATGAGCCTGTTTTTCGGCTCGTCGGCCGCGCTTGCCGCGTATCTGCTGCTTACGGCTCCGCTGCTGCTGTATTTCGGATTTGACGGCAGAAACGGCAGAGCGGCGTATTTCATCGCGTACGCGGCGTCGTTCGTGTCGCTCTGCCTTACCGGCAGGCTCTACGCGGTGATATCCTGCGTCATAGTGACGGTCGCAATAATGACGGTATACGACCGCAGGTTTCTTGTGCCGGTTATGATATCCGTCCCCGTGCTCGTAGCGGGAGCGGCGTTCGTGCCGGGCAGGGCGTATTCGTATCTGTATTCGCTGTTATATTCGGAGAACGCTTTGATCGGCGGCGTCTGGGCGGGCACTGCGAAACTCATTTCCACATCGCCCGTCGGCGGCTACGGCATCGGCTCGTTTGCCGGTATGTATCCGCTGTTTTCGCTGCCGGGATTCGCATCGCAGACAGGCGCGAAAAGCGTTTATCTGCAGATCTGCGCCGAAGGCGGCATAGTCCTCGCGATATGCTTCGCGGTATTCTTATTTACGCTTATCTCGTTCTGCGTGACGTGCATTTATAAATGCGGACACACGGAGAACAAACGTTATATCTACGGACCGCTGACGGCGGTCTCGGCTCTGTTCATGTACGGCCTCGTCGAGAACGTTTTCGATTCGCCTGCCGTGTGCATGCTCGCATTCGCGGTCGCCGGCATCGCCGCCGCAGCATCCGAGCTGTGCCGCCGAGAGCACGACTACGCCGTGTCGGCGCTTGAATACGGGGAGGTGTGACGTGAAGAAAAGATCATTCATCAATTCATACGATATAGTCCTCGTTCTGTTCCTCGCCGCGCTCGCGGTCGTGCTGTGTCTGTTCGCGGCGCCCCGCGGCAAGACGTCTCGGCTGACGTTCACGGCGGCTTTCACGGACGGTGAAAAAGCGCCGTTCTCGGAGGGAGACGTGATCACGGTACCGGGCGGCGGCGTGATCGGAGTGGTGAGCGAGGTCGGTGACGGATACGTCAAACTGACGGCGGACGCCGAAAAACACGCCGGGATCTGGTTCTCGGACGGCATACGCATTAAACACGGCGAAAAATACGAATTGCTGTGCGGCACGACACGGGCGACCGGGATCATAAGCGGTATC
>JAFZRM010000099.1 GCA_017619885.1 Clostridia bacterium
CGGCTTTGCCGGCGGTGGTCTCCTCACCCGACAGACTGTCGAGCAGCGCCGGTATTTGATCCGGTTCGTCCACGCCGAGCTTGGCGGCGAGCTTCATCAGCCCGCGGCTGAGCTTCGACGCTTTCGACGAGTTGATCAGCCCGATTATCAGGCATGCCGCGGCGAGCGCGGCGCAGATCGCGCCGTACGGCAGAAACATCCCGAAATATGCGAGAAGTCCCGCGCCGACCGCGAAAGGTATTATCAGGACGAAGAACGCCGCGGCGTATTTTTTGAATTTGAACGACTTGCCGTCGAGCCCCTCGTACATCTCGCGCAGCGCGTCGACGCCGCCGATGCCGGAGGCTATGCGCATGACGCCGGTGCTGCCGGAGCTCTTAAGCTCGTTTTCCGCGCTCTGCAGCTCGAGCGCCGCCTGTGCGGCGTTTTCTTTGAGCTCTACCGCGCTCGCCTGAAGCGAACGCAGACCGTCCGCAAAACGGCTGTCCGGCATGAAGCCGAATTCGGAATATTTTTCGCTTAACTCATCGAGCTCCCGGCGGCTCTCTTCGAGGCTTTTTACGTTGTTCTCGTGCTCGTCGAGCTCGCGCAGACGCTTGTAAACGTCAAGATCGCGCAGCTGCGCCGTTATCTTTTCTATGCGCTGCTTGTTCGAGTCCATCCTCGCGCGGCGCGTGCGGATCGAATCGTCGAGCGTGAAGATGTGCTCTGACGCTGATTTCGCGGCGTTGAGCCTGAATTCGAGCTCGGAAACGCTGTTTTCAAGCTCGTATATCCTGCCGCCCTTGCGGTTCTTGTAGTACAGTCCTACGCGCGTGTCGTCGAGGCGCTTCAGAGCCTTTTTCGTGCTGACCGCCTCGTCGGCTGAGAAGACGATGTTTTCTATCGCCTCCGGCAGTCCCGCGCCGCCGACCGCGGTGCCGAGATCGCCGGTGAACGCGGTGTTCTCGAACACGTTTTCGGGGACGCCGATGAACGTCTCCCACGGCGCCTTGTCGGTGCGTACCGGCTCGCCGCCGTCTTTATATACGTTTATTTTGTCTTTCGCCCTGTTTATGAGCAGTTCGCGCTCGATCCTGTAGACCGATCCGTCGGATTCCAGCGTCAGAGATCCGAAGCAGCCCGTCTTTCCCCAGCTGACGTATCTGTCGCGCCCGGCCTTGTCGAGCCCGTAGAATATGAATCTGATGAACGCGCCGACGGTGCTTTTGCCCGTCTCGTTCTCGCCCTCTATAACGTTGAGCCCGGGACCGAAGACGACGGTCTTGTCGTCGAGCATGCCGAAGCTTATTATATGCAGTTCTTTAATGATCATTGCACGGCCCTCCCGTTCAGCGCCTCAAGCCCGAGCTTGAGAGCCCTCGCCGCGACCGCCCGGTCCTCCTCGGACCCCCCGGACAGATACGGCGCCATGGCGCGGTAGAACGCCCCGCGTATGCCGGGCTCCGACGCGTATCTTTCGATGTCGAGCGTCGGCTCCGTGCGGTCTTCTATCTCCGTGTAGCGCACGCCGTAAACGTTTCCGCGCAGGAATTGCTCGGATATGACGAGCGTCGGCGGCACGGAGCCGCGAAGCACAACGCGCACGGACGTCTCGGAGTCGGCGCCGGAGGCGCGCACCGCCGCGTTTATGCGGTTGACGAGCGACGGCGAATCCTCACAGCCGCTGCAGTCGACCTCGACCGTCTCGAATCTGCGGCGCGTGAAGGCGCGCGTCTTGAAATCGGCGGATAAGACGCCGTCTTTTTTGGACAGCTCCGCGATAAGAGCCGTCTTCTGACCGCATTCGTCGAACGACCGCCCCTCAAGACAGCCGGAATAAGCGTAATAAGTGTTTCTGATCCGCTTCGCGCCGTCTGTGCCCTTGTGGATGTGGCCGAGCGCGGCGAAATCGAACCCGGCGGACTCAAGCTCCGCCTTGCTTATGCTGCAGTATCTGCCGCCGACGGGACCGTCGAGCTCGCAGTGAGCGCAGAGCACGTTAATGCGGGACGGGTCGAGCCGCGGCTTTACCGCGAGCGGATCGACCGACATCGTCTCGTCGGTGAACGCCCAGCCGTAAACGTCGCATCCGAGGTCGTCAAAACTGATCTTCGACAGCGACGAAGACCTGAAAATATATACGTTTTTCGGGAAATCCGTCTTCGCCCACGGCGATTCGGACTTGTACGGATCGTGGTTTCCCGGCGCGATGATAAAGCGTATCCCGGGGTTTTTCTCAAATTCGGAGCAGAGCAGCGCGAGCGTGTCGCGCGCGGCGAAGCCGGTGTCGAAAATATCGCCCGGCATCAGCACCAGATCCGCCCCGGCGGTCCTCGCGTAGAGCACCGCGGACGTGAACGTGCCGCGCAGCATCTGCCTCATCGCGGCCGCCGCGTCGGCGCTTTTCAGTGAAAACGGACTGTCGAGATGCAGGTCCGCCATGTGTAGTATCCTAACCATAATATTCCTCAATATTGACAGTAGATATATTATAACAAGCCGGATCGGAAAAATCAATAGCATACTTGCAAACAGTTGAAAAAAATCGACGTAATTTTCATATTTGTCCCCGTTTTTATTCTCGTTAACTCAAACCACTTGAAATTTTATTATTTTCATGTTAGAATAAGAAAAAATCTTTTGTACGGAGAAGGATATGAAAGAATATTACGAGATCGAGATCGAAGGACTCAAAAGGCATCTCCCCATCTGTCCGTTGAACGACAAGCTGCAGATCGGCGCGTTCGTCATTTTCGGCGACGTGGAGCTGACGCAGGCCGCCGCGGCGGGACTGCTGCGCCTCGCGCCCGCTGATTACGACTACATGATCACCGCCGAGAGCAAGGGTATACCGCTCGTATACGAGATGGCGCGTCAGAGCGGACAGAACAAGTATTTTCTCGCGAGAAAGGCGCCGAAGCTTTATATGCGCAACGTCCTCAAATGCGAGGTCAAGTCTATCACTACCGCCAGGATGCAGACGCTGTATCTCGACGGCGACGACGCCGAGCTCATGCGCGGCAAGCGCATCCTCATCGTCGACGACGTCATCAGCACCGGCGAATCCCTGCGCGCGCTCGAAGCGCTCGTGGAGCAGGCGGGCGGCATAATAGCCGGCCGCATGGCGGTGCTCGCCGAAGGCGACGCGTGGAAACGGGACGACATAAAAGCCCTTCAGTATTTACCGCTGTTCGACGCTGAGGGCGAGCCTCTCCCGCTCTGATATGCTTGATTTTACGTGTGATTACAACAACGGCGCGCATCCGTCTGTGCTGCAGCGCCTTATAGATACGAACGGACTGATATCCGGCACCTACGGCTTCGACGAATTCAGCGAAAGCGCCGCGGACAAAATAAGAGCGGCGGTGGAAGACCCGGACGCCGCGGTGTATTTCATCGCCGGCGGCACGCAGACGAATATGACCGTCATATCCTCGTGTCTTAAACCGTACGAGGGCGTCGTCTGCGCCGACACGGGCCATATAAACTGCCATGAATCGGGCGCCGTGGAGTACACGGGGCATAAGATAATCAGGCTCCCGTCGCATGAAGGCAAAGTCGACGCGGGCGAGCTAGAAGCGCTGCTCTCGTCGTTTTACGCCGATCAAAGCCACGAACACATGGTGTTCCCGGGGATGCTTTATATCTCGTACCCTACGGAATACGGCACGATATACACAAAAGCCGAGCTGCAGGCGCTTCGCGGCGTTTGCGTGAAATACGGCATGAAGCTGTTCTGCGACGGCGCGCGGCTCGGTTACGGGCTTTGCAGCGACGGCGCGGATATAACCCTGCCCGAGCTTCACGGTCTGTGCGACGTGATGTACGTAGGCGGCACGAAGTGCGGTGTGCTCTGCGGCGAGGCCGTGGTGTTTCAGCGCGGCGCTCTGCCTGAGCATTTCGTCACGCTGATAAAGCAGAGAGGCGCGATGCTCGCGAAGGGAAGACTTATCGGAGTGCAGTTCGACGCGCTTTTCGAGGACGGGCTTTATTTCCGCATAGCAAATCACGCGATTCGCCGCGCGAACGAGCTCCGCGCGCTGCTTGACGCTAAGGGTTACTCTCAGTTCGTCAGCTCGCCGAGCAACCAGATCTTCGTGGTGATGGACGATGCGACGGTGAAAAGACTGTCGGAGAACGTGAAATTCGAGATATGGGAAAAGCCTGATAAGGATCATACCGTCGTGAGACTCGTCACGAGCTGGTCGACGACGCCGGAGCAGATAATACAGCTCGGGAGGCTTTTGTGAGAAGCGGAGCAAAACGCGCCGCGTTCATCGCGGTCGACGTGTTCATTATAGTCATGGTCGTTTTGTCGGGGATCTTCGGTATTTTCGAGGCCGCGGGGACCCTGTGGCAGAGCGGGGCGCGCAGGTTCGTCTATTTCACGATCGATTCGAACGTGCTCGCGGCGTTGTCGGCGCTTATCGCGCTGCCGTTCAAATTCAGAAGGCTGATCCGCGGCAGACCTCTGCCGACGCCGCTGCTCATACTCGATCTGACGTCGACGTGCGCGGTGACGGTCACGTTTCTGACCGTGATCTTCTTCCTCGGACCGACGCTCGGATTCTCCGCCATGTACGTCGGCAACTCACTGTGGCTTCACATGATCTGTCCGCTTCTGTGCATCGCGTCGTTTGTATTCGATGCGGAATCGGATAAACGGATCAGGATACCGTACGCGCTGTTTGCGCTGCTCCCCGTGCTCGTCTACGGCGCCGTGTATTTCACGGAAGTCATCATCGTCGGCGGCTGGCGGGATTTCTACGGCTTCAACGCCGGCGGGCTCTGGTACGTCAGCGCGGTCGTGATGCTTGCGGCGACGTTTCTGATCGCTCTCGGACTGCGCGCGCTGGAAAACGCCGTCAGCGGGATACGGCGCAAAAGATGAAGAACACCGTTTATGAGATAAACGCCGGGCTGAAAGAACCCGTGACGTTCGCGTTTTTGTCCGATACCCACGACGCGGACGCGGCCCCGATCATCGAGCGCGTGAATGCGGCGTCGCCCGACGCCGTGCTCGTCGGCGGCGACTACGTACAGAACAAAAAGCGTTATGAAAACGGACTTACTCTGCTCGAAAAACTGGCGGCGCTTTGTCCGACGTTCGTGTCGCTCGGCAACCACGAGTTCAAATCTGTCCCAGATATAAAAAAACGCACGGTAATGACCGGCGCGGTACTGCTTGACGACGAGGACACGGTCTTTCGCGGCGTGCGGATCGGCGGGCTGACGTCGGGTTTCGACGGCAGAGCGCAGGGCACGTTTATGAAAACGCCGCCGCCCGACACTGATTTTCTGCGGTCGTTCGAGTGCAAAGACGGTTTCCGCGTGCTTTTGTGCCACCATCCGGAGTACTACCCGGCGTATCTGAAAAACACCGGTATCGAGCTGATCCTGTCCGGTCACGCCCACGGCGGGCAGTGGAGGTTCTTCGGGCGCGGGCTGTTCGCGCCGGGGCAGGGGATATTCCCGAAATACACGTCGGGCATTTACGACGGCAGGCTCATAGTCAGCCGCGGCTCAGGCGACTCCCACCTCATCCCGAGGATCAACAACGGGCGCGAGCTCGTCATAATAAAGTTGAAATAAAAACGGTGCAGGGAGAGGCTATATAAAGAAGAAACAAACCCACTGTGACACCTTTCAATTACAGAAAGTGTCATAGTGGGTTATCTTGTTTCAGCTCGTCTTAACCCTTCCGATACAGGAATGGTTTTTTATTCAGCTAAATTGCTCGCTTACGCTCGCAGCTAAATTGAAACCTGTTGGTTTCAGCTAAATTAAATTCGCCTCTTTCAGCTCGCGTCAGTGAATTTAGCTTGCGAAGCAAATTTAGCTATGCGGAGCATAATTTAGCTCGCCGCTCGCGGCGAATTTAGCTGCGGTGTACTTCCTTACGAAGTACACCGCCACCGCACCGTTTTTTTTGTTATCTCGATTTATTTTCGGATCTTACCGTCGCAACGTTTTTCTGATGCTCGGAAAGCGTTCTGCCGTAAAGCATCTCGCCGTTTGAGCGCGATACGAAGTAGTAGAAATCCGTTTCCGCCGGATACATCGCCGTGAAGATCGACGCCCAGCCGGGGTTGCAGATCGCTCCGGGCGGCAGACCGTCGTAAACGTAGGTGTTGTACGGATTGTCGTAGTGCAGATCCTCGTCAGTTATATCGGTCTTGTGCGTGCCCATGGCGTAAAGCACCGTCGAGTCGCATTCGAGCTTCGGATATTTACCGCTGTTTTTCAGTCTGTTGTGGATAACGCTCGACACGTTTTCCATGTCGCTGTTGAAATACGCCTCGCGCTGGATTATCGACGCTATCGTGATATAGTCGTCGAGCGTGAACCCCGACGCGTCGACGAATCTGTACATCTCGGAAGACATCTTCGAATCGAACGCCGCAAGCAGCTTGTTCACGATCTGCGTCTCCTCCCAGTCGGAGTAGAAGTAATACGTGTCGGGGAACAGATATCCTTCGAGTCTGTATTTTCTGTTCGGGTCCGCGGGCTTGGCGTCGAGGCGCTTTATGAATTCGTAATTGTATTCGCCGTTCTGTATCGCGTCGACGAAGCCCTCGCGCGTCCCTATCTCCTCGCTGATGAACAGGTCGATTATCTCGTCGACCGTGTAGCCCTCGGGGATCGTTATCGTGACGATGCGGCGCTCCGGCGTCTGCTCTAAGAACATCTTTATGAGACTGTCGTAATTCTGCAGCGACGACGCCGTGTACGTGCCGGGGATGAAGACCTCGCCGTCGTCGAGCTTGAGCCTCGCGTACAGACGGAAGATCGTCGGATATCTTATAATCCCCTTTTCGTAAAGCTCGTTCGACACGTCGATGACCGTGGGACTGGCGCCGAGATCTATTTCCGCGGTGCGCTCGGTCTTTTTCAGCGCGAACACGTCGTTCCCGATAGACAGTATGAAATACGACAGCACCGCCGAGGCGATGAGCACGAGCGTTATATATATGACGGCGATCGTCACGCTGTATATCGCGCTGTGTCCCTTGACCTTCAGCTCGCGCCCCGTCTCGTCGATCGGCTTCTTTTTGCCGGTGCGCGTCACGGGGACGTCATTGTTCGTTTTTTTGATTTCAGCCATTTTAAGAGGTCCTTTCTTACTGCTTTATCTTCATGATACCGGCGATGAAAGCGAAGCCGATACAGAGGACAAAGCCGGGTGAGACGACGGAGATCAGCAGAGCGCGCAGACGCTCCGTGAGCTTCGGATATTCGCCGTTTTCCGATTCCGGTATCGTCTGCGCGTACAGCTCCAGCAGGCGCTGAGCGCGCGACAGCGAGAAGAACAGGAACAGCAGCAGAAGCGATGCGAAAACGAATATGAACGGTATCAGGCTGTCGGCCTTTTCCGCCGCGTCGTTCAGTATCCTGTACGAGAAAACGGAGAGCAGATTGTATATGAAGTGCACGATCATTGAAACGAAGATCGAGCGCGTCACCTCGTAAACGAGCGCGAGCACTACACCGCAGGTGAAATAAGTGAAGAATCCCGACAGCGAAAAGTGCATAAGCGCAAAGAGCACGGACGAGAGGAGCACAGCGCCGGGTATGCCGAATTTACGATATTCGCCGTAAATGACGGAGCGGAACGTGATCTCCTCGAAGATCGCCGGCAGAAGACAGTAGATCACGACGACGTACAGGATCCCGGAAAAAGACGTCTGCGTCAGATCCGCGGAAAAGCCTCCGGCGTCGGAGCGCGAGTCGAGCCCCATGAGCACCGCCGCGGAAAACATCGTGATCGCGGCGCAGACGGCGAGGATCAGACCGGACGCGCGGAAAGGCGCGACGCCGAGCTCGCGGTAGTTTATCGGTCCCTGTATGCGTTTGTATATTATCGCCGGTATGACGAATATCATCAGCTGAACCACCAGCATGATGAGAAATCTGTTCACCGAGTATTCCTCGCCGGTCTTTATATACGACGATAAGAACACGAACAGATATATGAAAAAGCAGAATACGGGCGTTATATGGTATCCTTTAAGCTTGAACTTCGTCAATTGTAAGAATACCTCCTTCCGTGATTATCACGTCTGTTCTCAGATCGTATTTGCCGTGCGGCAACCGGTCTGCGATAAGGCACGAAAACGTCACCGCGGCGCGGCTGCCGCCGAAGACCGGCAGGAATCTGTCGTAATATCCGCCGCCGTAGCCTATCCTGTAGCCCGAACGGTCGACCGCGACCGCCGGCACGAGGCAGACGGAACAGCAGGGCAGAGACGGATCGAACACCGGGCAGTCCTCGGTCGGCTCCGGTATGCCGTAATGGCCGGGGACGAGATCCGCCGGGCTTTTTACGAAACGGAACACAAGATTCCTCGTCTGCGGTAGGCAGCACGGATAAGCCACGCGCTTTCCGTCGGACAGCGCTTTTCCGGCTATCGCCGACAGGTCCGGCTCGTCCGGCAGCGCCGCGTAAAGCAGCAGCGTGTCGTAGTATTTGTATGAGGCGCACCCGGTGAAATTCGAGCAGATCATTCGCTCGTACCGCTTTTTAGCCTCTGTCGGGATGCTTCGCCTGATCTGCAGGTATTTCTGCCGCAGGATCAGTTTTTCTTTTTTCAGATCAGTCATACTCCGCCCGTCAAAGCATTATCGAGGCGGCGATCTGCGCGGCTTTTTCCTCGCCGAGCAGGGCGGCGACTATCGCGAGCCCGAAGCGCACGGCGCAGCCCATGCCGGCGGCGGTGATGAAGTTGCCGTCTGTCACTACGCGCTCAGCCGATACGTTTGCGCCGTACAGATATTTTTCAAATCCGGGGTAGCAGACGGCGGTTTTGCCCTGAAGCAGCCTGAGCCTGCCCAAGATCGACGGCGCGGCGCAGATCGCGCAGACGAGCCCGCCATCCGCGGCGGTCTTTTTGACCGCTTCGCAGACGGTTTCATTCTCGTAAAGCGTCTGCGTGCCGACTCCGCCTCCGGGCAGGATCACGGCGTCGGTTTTGTCCGCGATATTTTTGAATTCGTCAAGCGTAATATCCGTGAAAAACTTTATTTTATGCGGCCCCTCGGCTGTTTTGCCGCAGACGCCGACCGTCGTGACGGGCAGGCCGGCGCGGCGGATCACGTCGAGCGTCGCGAGCGCCTCGACCTCTTCGAGCCCGTCGGCGCAGAACATATATATCACGTCGATTCTCCTTTATTCATCGCTTCCGTATTTTGCCATGAACTGCTCGCGCGACATGATCAGCTCGCGCGGTTTGCTGCCGTTTGCGCCGGAGCAGATCCCCATCTCCTCCATGCGGTCGATGATCTTCGCCGCGCGTCCGTATCCGATGGACAGCTTGCGGTTGAGCAGGGAAGTGGCGACCTTGCCGGCGTCGAACGATATCTCAATAGCCGACAGAAGCAGCTCGTCGTCGCCGGATTCGCCGCCGCCGATCGTGAGCTTCTTTTTGCCGTCGCTGATATTTTCGGCTTCCTTGTCGATGTTCCTGATCGCCTCGTCGCTGTAATTGGCCTCGAGGCCCTGGTTCTTGATAAAGTTGACGACCGCCTCGACCTCGTCGTCGGATACGAAACTGCCCTGAAGCCTCGTCAGCTTCAGCGCGCCGACCGGCTTGTAAAGCATGTCGCCGCGGCCGATAAGTCTCTCGGCGCCTCCTTCGTCAAGTATCGTGCGCGAGTCGATCTGCGAGCCGACGCGGCAGGCGATACGCGACGGGATGTTGTTCTTTATCGTACCCGAGATGACGGAAACGTCCGGCCTCTGCGTGCCGATTATCAGATGCATTCCCGCGGCGCGAGCCTTTGCGGCGATACGCGCGATCGAACTTTCGACGTTGTCCTTCGACGTCGCCATAAGATCGGCGAGCTCGTCGATTATTATCACCATTATGGGAAGTTTTTCAAGATCCGGGTTGTTTTTCGCCGTCTCGTTGTAGCCGTAGATGTTGCGGCAGCCGGTCGCCTCTATCAGATCGTATCTGCGCTCCATCTCCTGGACGAGCCAGTTGAGCGCGCCCGCCGCCTTCTTCATATCGGTTATGACGGGCACGAGGAGGTGCGGGATGCCGACGTACGGCGCGAATTCGACCTTCTTCGGGTCGATCATTATAAGCTTGACCTCGTCGGGCTTCGCTCTGTACAGGATGCTGACGATGAGGCTGTTTATGCACACGGATTTGCCCATGCCGGTCGCGCCGGCGATGATCATGTGCGGCATCTTCTGTATGTCAAGGAACGTCGGCTCGTTCGATATGTCTACGCCGAGCGCGCAGAAGACCTTGCTCTTCGCGTTCCTGAACGTGTCTGTGTCGAGCAGCGTCCTGATGTTTACCGTGAACGGCGCTTTGTTCGGCACCTCGATGCCGACCGTGTCCTTGCCCTCGATCGAGCTTTCGAATCTGACGCCGCCGGACGCGAGCACGCGCGCGAGGTCGTCGATCAGATTGCCAATCCTCGAGATACGCACGCCCGGAGCGGGACGGAGCTCGTATCTCGTTATCGTCGGGCCGCAGGAGATGTTCTCGACGGAAACGGAGATACCGAAGTTGGACAGCGTTTCCACGATCTTTCTCGCGTTGCTCTTTGCCTCCTCGGCGCTTATGCCGGAGCCCTTGCCGTCAGGCAGGGAGAGGAGCTTGAGCGGCGGGAACTTGTAGGGCGGCGGATCCTTTACCGGCGCCGGCTTTTTCGGCTCGGGCAGATCCGAGATCTTCACCCCGACCGGTTCCTTCACTGTCTCGATCGTCTCGGGTTTGTCGTTTATCGTCTTTTCCTCGGGCAGAGTGTCTTTGACGGGCTCCGGCGCCACCTTCACCGGCTTGTCCACAAGGATCCCGTCCTCGAAGAATATCTCGGCGGGCGAGCGGACGAACTGGTTCACGCCCTCGTCGTCGCTGTCGAGCAGCTCGTCGAGCGCGTCTTTCTTATGCGGTATTATATCGGGTTCTTCGTTTTCGTAGTCGTACGCTTTTTTGTTCTTTCTCGGCTTGTCCGTCACGACGGCCGCCGGGCCGTTCTGAATCTGAAGCTCCTGCTGTCTCTGACTCTCCGCCTTTTTCTCGGCGGAAAGCCTCCTGCGCTCTTCAAGCTTTTCTTTTTGGGTTTTCGCGCCCTTGCTTACCTTGCCGCCTATGTAATCGGCTATCACGACCGGCGTTATGCCGACCGTCAGCGCGCCGAAAACGATGAAGAGAAGCATCATTATTATCGCCGTGAACACGCTACCGACGCCGGCGTGCATCCACTGCGCGATCATGCCGCCCACGACGCCGCCTCCGCGGAAGCCGGAGCATTTTTCATAAAAGTCACCCGCGGACAGTATCGCCGGGCTTTCAAGCGTGAACACGCCGCAGAACGTCGCGATGCACACCTGCGCGAGCACCGCCCACGCCATGCGGAAGAAAAGCGAGCCGTTCTGCCACAGGCGCTTTAAAAACACCGCGAGGAGCAGAAGGAACGTCGGCAAAAGCACGGACGAGACGCCGAACGCGCCGAAAAGACCGGTCCTTATCGCGCGCCCGAAAGTGCCGGAAGCGTCCGGCCAGATATAGCAGAACAGCAAAAACAGAGCGAGCAGACCGCAGATTGCGCGGATCAGAAGGATGATCCCGTCCTCTTTTCCGGCTTTTGCCGGCGCGGCTTTCGTCTCGTTTACGCTTTTGTTCGGCATCGGCTTCTTTGTTTTCGTCTGTTTTTTAGCCTTGCTTTGATTCTTGCTTTTTTTCTTGTTTGCCATTTATGAAATTCCTCTCAGCCGCGGATCCCGTACAACAGTGCGAAGACGCCCGCGGCAAAACAGTATATCGAAAAGTATTTGAACACCGGCTTTTCACCGATGAATTTTATCAGTTTTATCGCCAGAAAACCCGCCGCGGCGGCGGATAACGCGCCTGCGGCGTATACCGGCGCGGCGCCTGCGGTGAACGACCGGACGGCGTCGGGAAACTTAAGCACACACGCGCCGAAGATCGCCGGGACAGAGCAGATGAACGACAGCCGCACCGCCTCGTCGCGTCTTATCCCGAGCAGCAGACCGCCGGTGACCGTGGCGCCGGAGCGAGAAATGCCGGGCAGCGCCGCGACAGCCTGAAACAGTCCGACGCCGAGCGCGTGCCGCGGCTTCACGTCGTCCGCGGTAAGAGACGCCCCGCGTACGCCGTCGCCGGTCAAAAGCATTATACCGTTGATCATCAGCAGTGCGCCGACAGCGGAGAGCGAGCCCGATACGCGTTCGGACAGCCCGCCTAGCCCGAGCAGGGCCGCGGCGACTATCGGGACCGTCGCCGTGACCGCGAACAGCACGGTCCGCCCGTCCCTGTCCGGGCGTTTCTTTTTCAGCATGAGCGACGGCAGCGTCAGCGCCGCGCGACCCAGCCCGGGCAGTTCTTTACGGTACGCGAACAGCACCGCAAAAAGCGTTCCGGCGTGAAGGACCGCGTCGAGTCCCGGATACGTTTGCTCGGGCGCGAGTCCGAATATGATCCGGAAAATACACAGATGCGCCGAGGACGAAACTGGTATGAATTCCGTCGCGCCCTGTATCAGTCCGAGTATTATCGCCGATAAAACGTCCATAACGCACCCCCGCCGTGTTTGTTCACACAGCAGGTTATGCGCCGCCACTCTATATTATAACTTAATTTGATCCGGATTTCAAGTATTTACGTGTATATTTTTATGAACGGCGCCGGACGCTTATTCCGGCTTGTCCGTCGGGGGCAGGGAAATGCCGACCGCCTCGTCCACAGGGAGCGCGAACGCTATGCCCTGACCGGGCGTGTCGAGCCCTATCGCTTTATACAGCGCGTGAAGAATGTCGTTTCTGAGCGCCGCGTCGACGAGCATCATGACGATCTCCTTCTGAGGCGAGACCGTTATACCGAAGATCTTTTCGCTTTCGACGTTCGCGGTGCCGCGGGAACGCATGACGGTGCCGCCGGTCGCCCCGGCGCGCCTCGCCGCGTCCATTACGGCTTCGCTGAAACCTTCGTTCACTATGCAGAATATAACTTCGTATCTGACTTCCATTATAAGAACCTCTGTGTTTCTCTCTTGTCCGCTAAGAACCTGTACGTGTTGACGCCGATTACGCTCGTCAGCGGCACCGTGAAGGCTATGCCGCGGCCGTTTTTGATCGTCCTGAATTTCTCTTCGAGATCTTTCAGAAGCTGCGGCGCTTTTTCGCCCTGCACGACGCCTAAAATGACGCTTTTCCTGTCGTCGGCCAACCCTATTAGATCGAGCATCTGCTTTTTCGAGGTGCCCTCGGCCGAGATGAAATAGTGGACGTTTACGCCGTAGCTCTGGATCAGATCGGCGTAGTATTCGGACTTGACGCGGTTCACGACCGTGATGAGCAGTTTCAGCCTGTCGGGCGAGCTGACCGTTTTTCCGGTGTTTTTGTTTTCCATGCCGCCCTCCTTACATGAATTCGATGATCTGCTCGTCGTCGGAGCTGTAAATGCGCTTCATCGCGCGGCGCCGTCTCAGCGCCTCGGCGATCACCGCGCGGAACCCGAGCAGCTGTATCGTGATGAGCGGCGTCATCGCCACCATCGCGACCACGCCGAAGGCGTCCGTCGGTATCTTGTCCGCGCCCTGCACTACGCAGCACGCGCCGATCGCGAACGGCAGAATGAAGCTCGAGGTCAAAGGACCGCTCGCGACGCCGCCGGAGTCGAACGCGATCGAGGTGTAAAGTCCCGGCACGAGCAAGGAAAGCCCGAGCGAGATTATATAACCGGGTATAAGATAATAAAGAATGCTGAAATCGAATATTATGCGGATCATCGACAAAGCGATAGAGATACCGACGCCGATGCAGAGCGCGATCATCATCGATCTTTTCGTGATCATGCCGCCGGTCGCCTGCTCTACCTGTTTGTTCAGCACGTGGATCGCTGGCTCCGCGAGCACCGTCGCCATGCCGGTTATAAGCCCGAACAGCACGAGATATACGCGGTTGCCGCCGCTCGCCAGCTCGACGCCGAGCTTGAAGCCCACGGGCATGAACCCGATCTTCACGGCGGTCATGAAAATAACAAGACCGGCGAAAGTAAACAGAATGCCAAGAGAAATCTGCAAAAGCTTTTTCGCGGGCAGCTTCAGCAGAGTGAATTGAAGAATGAAGAAAAATACCGATATCAGTGCGAGCGCAAGGGCGACTTCCGCCGTCGTGTCGAGGATCGTTTTGCCGATCTGCGATCCGAGCTGTGACTGCAGCGAATAGTCCGGGAGCGTATACGTCACGCCGCCTTTCGAGACTATGCCGATCACCGTCACCGCGAGCACGGGTCCGACGGAACAGAGCGCGATCGAGCCGAAATTGTTCTCGGCGTTTTTGCTTTTGCCTGCGGTCGACGCGATGCCGATGCCGAGCGCCATAATAAACGGAACGGTTATCGGTCCGGTCGTCACGCCGCCCGAGTCGAACGCGAGCGCGGCGAAGCCCGAGCCGCCGCCGGCGAGAAGCACCGCGACGAGCGCGAAAAGCGCCAGATAAAAGAACATAAGAAGCTGCGGGAGCGGTTTGTTCTGTATCGTCCGTATCACGGACAGCACGAGGAATATACCCACGCCGGCGCCGACGACGCCGATCAGCACGCCGATTTTCACCATGTCGGCGACCTGCCCCGCGAGCACGGACAGATCCGGTTCGGCTATCGTGATGAACAGACCCATCAAAAAGCATACCGCGAGAAGCAGCAAAGGCTTTTTCGCGCGCGACAGACCGCCGCCGATATGCTCGCCCATCGGCGACATCGCAAGGTCGGCGCCGAGATTGAACAGTCCCACGCCGATGACGAGCAGTACGCAGCAGATCAGAAACGCCGCAAGCTCGGTGCCGCTCAGCGACACGAGCGGGGTGAAGTACATCACGAGGACTATCAGCGTCACGGGGAGGACCGACAGCGCCGCCTCCCTTATCTTTAAAAGAAGTATCTTCAACTTTATCCGTCTCCGGTGTTTATTTTGCCGCCGCGTCGAGCGCCTGAGCGAGGTCTTCTATTATGTCGTCAACGTTTTCAAGCCCGACCGAGAGCCGCACCATCCCGGCGTTTATGCCGGCGGCGACGAGCTGCTCGTCGGTGAGCTGTCTGTGAGTCATCGACGCGGGGTGGAGCACGCAGGTGCGTATGTCGGCGACGTGCACCTCGCGCGACGCCATTTTGAGCGCGTCCATGAATTTTTCCGCCGTCTCGCGTCCGCCCTTAACGTCGAGCGAGATGACGCCGGAGCAGCCGCGCGGCAGATACTTTTCCGCAAGCGCGTGATACCTGTCGCCGGGCAGTCCCGGATATCTCACGGTCTGCACGGCAGGATGAGTCGTCAAAAACCGCGCGACCGTCATCGCGTTTTTGCAGTATCTTTCCATTCTGACGGCGAGCGTTTCAAGCCCGATATTGAGTAAAAATCCGGAGTTTGCCGACGGATACGCGCCGAAATCGCGCATCAGCTGCATGCGGGCCTTGCCGATGTACGCGGCTCTGCCGAATTTTTCCGTGTAAACGAAACCGTGATACGATTCGTCCGGCTCCACGAGCTCCGGGAATTTGCCGTTGTTCCAGTTGAAATTGCCGGAATCGACTATGACGCCGCCGCCCTGCAGCGCGTGACCGTCCATGTATTTCGTCGTCGAATGCACGACTATATCCGCGCCGAATTCAAACGGCTTGCACAGGATCGGCGTCGCGAATGTGTTGTCAATTATCAGCGGTACGCCGTGTTTGTGCGCGATCTTGCTGAATTTTTCAATGTCGAATACCGAGAGGGCGGGGTTCGCGAGAGTCTCGCCGAAAACGAGGCGCGTGTTGTCCTTGAATTTTTTGTCTATCTCCTCCTCGTCGGCGTCCTGATCGACGAAGATGCACTCTATACCGAGTTTTTTGAGCGTCACCGCGAACAGATTGACGGTGCCGCCGTATATCGCCGAAGCGGAAATTATGCTGTCGCCGGCCTGGCAGAGGTTGAGTACGCTCATCAGGCTCGCCATCTGACCGGACGACGTGCACATCGCACCGACGCCGCCCTCGAGGTCGGCTATCTTCTTTTCGACGCAGTCGACGGTCGGGTTGGAAAAGCGCGAGTACATATGCGCGTTCGGAAAGTTAAAAAGTTCGCCTATCTCGGCGGCCGTGTCGAATACGTACGTCGTGCTCTGCACAATCGGCATCACGCCGGGCTCGCCGTTCTTCGGTTTGTAACCGGATCTTATGCATTTGGTTTCGTCTCTCATCATATCGACTCTCTTTCAAAATAATATTTCTGTCTGTGCGTGCGTACGCTCATCACGACGCCTATGCACATGTATAAGCTAACCATAGACGAGCCGCCGTAACTCATGAACGGCAGCGTCAGTCCTATGACCGGGAGCGCGCCGAGGCACATCCCGATGTTCTCGACCGTCTGGAAGATCAGCAGCGCCGCGATGCCGATACAGATATATCCGCCGTATTCGTGGCGCGCGCTCTGCGCCGTGCGAAGCACGCGGAAAATGACGACGCTGATAAGGATTATGTATATCATGATGCCGATGAAGCCGAATTCCTCGCCCATGACGCCGAGGATCATATCGGTCTCGCGCGCCGGGAAGACGGATTTGAGCGCCGCGTGCGTCAGCGTGCCCTTGCCGTAGCCCATGCCGGTCACGCCGCCGTTCTGCATCGCGCGGATCGTCTGCAGGACCTGATAACCGTAGTTCGACGGGTCGAGATACGGATCGAAGCCGACGAGTATCCTCATTTTCTGGTAGTTGTCGAGCCGGCTCCATAAGAACGGCGCGGCGATACCGCCGAGCACCGCGCCTCCGAGCAGATACCAGAGGCTCATCTTCGCCGCGAACCACATGCTGATGAAGATTATCACGAACACCACCGCGGCGCCGAGGTCCTTTTCAAGCAGGACGAAGCCGATCGTGCTTCCGGCGAAGAGAAGTATCATCCCAACGCTTTTTATGCTGTTCGTGTCGTCCTTCAGCTTGCCGAGCAGGTATCCGAACGACACGATGAAAGTCAGCTTGACGATCTCCGACGGCTGAAAGTCAACGTTTAACAGCGGCAGCGTTATCCAGTTTCGGTTGCTGCCGAAATTGCCGTGTATCATCTGCGGTATGCTCTGAATGAGCGGCAGAAACAGAAGCGCCAGCCCCGCAAAAAAGATGATAAGCCATGTCTTCTGCAGAAGCGCGTCGTAGTCGATCAGCGAGATCACGATCATCGCGGTGATGCCGATGACCGCGGCGAAAAGCTGAACGACGACGTTCCTGTTCGTGTTGTGGTACGCCGTCGCCGTGCTGACGCAGACGATGCCGTATACGGTCAGAAGGAGCACCGCGGCGATCAGTATGAAATCAAGTCCGCGAAGACTTGAAAGAAATGAATTCTCGCGTCGCTTCATAAGACGGCTCCCCTTTCTGCAGTGATAAAGATATTATAAAACAATATATTTGCTTTGTCAAGGTATAAAAATATAATTTAATGCGACCTGCAAAAAAAGAATGCCCGCCGGCGCTGCCGCCGGCGGGATCGGATGCGACCGTTATTTGTTGTGGTACAGGCTGAGGAACGCTTCCTCAAGTTCGGAGCAGACGGCGGACGGTCCCATTATCACCGCGATGACGTTGCCCGTCCGCACGACGAGCGCTTCATCCGCGAAGGCGCAGACCCACTTCGATCTGTTGACGTTCTGCTCGATTATTTTACGCTGCGCGTCGTAATCGACGCCCTCCTTCAGAAGGATGATCGTGAAGGAATACGTCACCGGCTGCACGAGCGCCTCCGACGCCGCGCCCGCGGTATACGGGATGCCGGAGATGCCGAGATAGTATTCTTCGTTGTTTTCGGACAGATCTTCCGTTATCAGTTGCGGTATGTATTCCGCGGTCTCCGTGCCGTCCTTGAGCAGGGCGTACACCTCGTCGATCATAGCGGACGGATCGCGGTCCGTTATAAGCGCGCCGGTCGATCCCGGGTCGCCGTTCCCCGCGCAGGACGAAAGAAAAAGCAGAAATACGAATATAAAAATAAGCGTTTTTTTCATGACCGGCTCCTTTGCCTCGTCTGAGCTTTGATCTTATCATACCAAAAAAAAATTAAAAAAAATCGAAGAATCATCTTGACAGATGAAAAAAAATGTGATATTATATTCAAGCATTCGACGAACGGGACGTGTCCCGTCATATATATCCATCCCACGGGGCATTAGCGCAGTTGGGAGCGCACGACACTGGCAGTGTCGGGGTCACGGGTTCGAGTCCCGTATGCTCCACCAAACAAGAAGGGCACCAGACGGTGCCCTTCTTGTTTGGTGCAACACAAAAAGTACGGGACTCGAAGCAGCGTAAAGAAAACAGTCCGGGGGACTGTTTTTAGCGGTGACCGAAGGCTTTTGCAAGGCACCCACTTTAAACCCTGCACTTATGCCTTGCAAAAACCAAGAAGAGTCCCGTATGCTCAATCAAACG
>JAFZRM010000100.1 GCA_017619885.1 Clostridia bacterium
ACCGGCTACTGCGCCGGCTGGTCGCTCAAACAGCTCATAAAGGAAGGTCTCGGCGGCATCCCCGGCAAGATCACGTCCTCTCCGGCGAGCCACCTCGCGACGCTGTGCAACCAGATGGTAAACTTCCTCGGCATAATGCAGAACGAATGGGCGGGCGCCCAGGCGTTCTCGTCGTTCGATACGTATCTCGCGCCGTTCGTCAAAGCCGATAACCTCTCTTACAGAGACGTAAAGAAGTGCATCGAATCGTTCGTGTTCGGCGTCAACACGCCTTCGAGATGGGGCACTCAGTCTCCGTTCTCCAACATAACGCTCGACTGGACCGTCCCGAACGACCTCGCCGAGCTTCCCGCTATCGTCGGCGGCAAAGAGATGGATTTCAAATATAAAGACTGCAAAGCCGAGATGGATATGATCAACCGCGCGTTCATCGAGATAATGATCGAGGGCGACGCAAACGGCAGAGGCTTCCAGTATCCCATCCCCACGTATTCGATCACGAAGGACTTCGACTGGTCCGAGACCGAGAACAACAAGCTCCTGTTCGAGATGACGTCAAAATACGGCACGCCTTACTTCTCGAACTACATCAACAGCGATATGGAGCCGTCGGACATCCGCAGCATGTGCTGCCGTCTGCGCCTCGATCTGCGCGAGCTCCGCAAAAAGACCGGCGGTTTCTTCGGATCCGGCGAGAGCACCGGTTCCGTCGGCGTCGTCACGATCAACATGCCGAGGATCGGTTATCTTTCCAAGACGAAAGAGGAATTCTTCGAGCGTCTCGACAGGATGATGGACATCGCCGCCAGATCCCTCGACACGAAGCGCCGCATAATCACGAAGCTTCTTGAAGAAGGACTTTATCCGTACACCAAACGTTATCTCGGCACGTTCGAGAACCACTTCTCGACGATCGGCCTCGTCGGTATGAACGAAGCGTGCCTCAACGCGAAGTTTATCGGCGTCGACATGACGCACAAGGAAGCGCAGGAGTTCACCAAGGAAGTGCTCAACCACATGAGAGAGCGCCTCTCCGATTATCAGGAGAAATACGGCGATCTGTTCAACCTCGAGGCGACTCCGGCCGAATCCACCGCGTACCGTCTCGCGAAGCACGACGTCGCGCGTTATCCCGATATAATCACCGCGTCCGAAAAAGGCAACACGCCTTATTACACGAACAGCTCGCATCTGCCCGTCGGTTACACCGCCGACGTGTTCGAAGCGCTCGACGTTCAGGACGAGCTGCAGACGCTTTACACCTCCGGTACCGTTTTCCACGCGTTCCTGGGCGAAAGACTGCCCGACTGGCGCGCGGCGGCGAATCTGGTCCGCAAGATCGCGGAGAACTACAGACTACCGTATTATACGCTGTCTCCCACGTATTCCGTCTGCAAGAATCACGGCTATATCGTCGGCGAAGTATACGAGTGCCCGCACTGCCATGAAAAGACAGAGGTCTACAGCCGCATAACCGGTTACTACAGACCCGTTCAGGACTGGAACGTCGGCAAAGCCGAGGAATTCAGAGAGAGGAAGGAATACGATATAGCGACTTCCCGTCTCACTCACGAACGCCCCGTATTCACGCAGGAAGCACCGAAGCCCGAAGAGAAGCACGAAGAGGCGGCGGGCGACGAGGTGATCCTGTTCGCCAGCAAGACCTGCCCGAACTGCAAAGCGGCGGCGATGCTGCTCGATAAGGCCGGCGTGAAATACAGAAAGATCTACGCGGAGGACGAACCTCAGCTCGCCGTACAGTACGGCGTCAAACAGGCTCCCACGCTCATCACCGTGAAGAACGGAGAAGCGGAAAGACACGTTAATCTGTCGAATATCAGAAAGTATATAGGAGTCTGATCGTTCAGGCTCCCGAACAATGTGTCGGCGAGCCGACAAATTTGGGGGTCTCCCACCCCGCATTGACCCCCCAACCCCCTGTTCCCCTCCCGCAAATCAAAGATTTGAGGGGGCGCGGCGATTTGTCCGGCTTCCCGGAGCAGAACGTCAGGGGCGCACTTCAAACGTGCGCCCTCTTTTTAATAAAACTGTTTTTCATACCTTTTGCGTTTCGCGGTTACGCGGCGGTCGCTGCGGGGATAATGTATTTGAAAGGAATCAGAGTTATGTACGATATAATAGTGATCGGCGGAGGACCGGCGGGACTTACCGCGGCTATATACGCGCGCCGCGCGGGAAAATCCGTGCTTATATTTGAAAAAGACGGCTTCGGCGGTCAGATGACGCATTCTCCGAAAATCGAGAACTACCCGGGCTTCAATGAAATATCGGGTCTTGAGCTGTCCGACAAGATGTTCGAGCAGGCGCTCGAGCTCGGCGCGGAGATCGAGATAGACGAAGTAGTTTCCATATCCGACGGTGATATCAAAAAAGTATACACCGGCTCGTCGGAGTTTGAAGCGAAGGCGGTAATAATCGCCGCCGGAGTCAAGCACAGAACGCTCGAAGTTCCCGGCGAGGAAGACTTTATCGGAAACGGTATCTCCTTCTGCGCCGTATGTGACGGAGCGTTTTACGCGGACAAAAAAGTCGCCGTCGTGGGCGGCGGCAATTCCGCTATGCAGGAGGCGATCATGCTGTCGGAGCGCTGTTCCGAGGTCGTGATGCTTCAGGATATGCCTTACCTTACCGGTGAGAAGACGCTCGCCGATATAATCGAGGCAAAAGAAAACGTAAGCGTTTTATATAACTGCCGCGTTATTTCGTTCAACGGCGGGGAAGAATTCAAGGGCGTCGCGGTCTCGGTCGACGGCGAGGACAGATTCATCGAATGCGACGGATGCTTCGTCGCGATCGGTCTCGTTCCCGGCAACTCGTTTGCCGAAAACACGGTCAGCCTGAACAAATACGGATACATCGACTCTGACGAGAGCTGCACGACCGGCAAAGACGGTATCTACGCCGCCGGCGACTGCCGCAGCAAAAAAATTCGCCAGATCACGACGGCGACGGCGGACGGCGCGACGGCCGCGCTCGCGGCGTGCAGGTACATCGACGGAAGGTAATATCGGGACGGCGGGATGAGAGAGACTATCAGAAAATACGCGGGGAATTATACGGACAGGGTCGTCGCCCTGACCGTCTTTTCCGTCGTCGTCAATCTCATTTCCGCCGTAGGTAAACTGATCCTCGGAATTAAACTGAACTCGCTGTGGTACGTCTTCAACGGCGCGTATTACGCCGTGCTCGTGGCGGCGCGCATAACGTCGATCTTCACGTACGGCAGAGCGAAGCGCGCGGCGGACGACGATATCCGCGCCGATATCGAGACGCGGTATTACAAGCGGAGCGGGCTGTTCATCTTCCTTATGGCGGCGGTATATTTCGCACTCTGCATACACATGTTCAAGCAGGAATACGCAGTCGTGGCGGAGGGCGGCTGGATGATCGCCGCGGTCGTCGGGATCGTCGTGTACAAGCTCATCTTCTCGGTCTACGGTCTGATCGTGACGAGAAGACTCCACGACAAAGTCACCGAAACGCTTAAGACCGTCAGTTTCACCGACGCCGGCGTCTCGCTCGTCATCGCGTTCTGCACGCTTATGAACTTAGTCGACAAGACCGTGGCGGTCAAGAGCAGCGCGGTGCTCGGGCTCGTTATAAGCCTCGCGTTCATGATCAGCGGCATGATCATGACCGTTTCACGCAGCCGCAGGCTGAAAGGGACCTGATATGAGAGACGATCTGATAAAAGCAAAACAGGCGCTGTCCGAAGGTCACGCCTGCGCCGTGTGCCGCGACGGAGAACTGTATACAGCGGACGGACGCGGTATCGCGCCGCTACTTTCGCTTATAGAACAGTTGAAGGACCTTCACGGTTACAGCGCGGCGGACAAGGTGATAGGCTCCGCCGCCGCTTATCTTATGGCTGAAGCCGGAGTCGAAGAAGCATACGCCGCCACGGCGTCGGCGGGTGCGCTCCGCATCTTTGCCAAAAACGGCGTTACTGTTGCTTATTCGACGCTTACGGATAAGATTATGAACCGCCGCGGCGACGGGCTTTGCCCGATGGAGGAAAAGGCGCTGACGATGGATTCACCCGACGGCGCGTACCGCATTTTCAGAGCAAGGCTCGATCAGATAAGCAAATGAAGATAATCGCGTATATCAGAACGGATATGAAGGAAAAATTCGGCCTGCCGCGTCAGAGCGGGCTCGTGCCCACGCTTTACGGCAGGATCGTTTTTGAGCCGGAATACAGAAATCCCGAAGCGCTTCGCGGGCTTGAAGGATTCTCGCATATCTGGGCGATCTGGCGCTTTGACGGCTTTGACGGCGAGGAATGGTCGCCGACCGTGCGCCCGCCGCGCCTCGGCGGGAACAAACGCGTCGGCGTGTTCGCCACACGCTCGCCGAACCGCCCGAATCCGATCGGTTTGTCGCTGCTCAAACTCGAAAAGATCGGGGACGGCGAAATATGCGTCAGCGGCGTCGACATGAAAGACGGCACGGCGATATACGATATCAAACCGTATCTGAAGATCACGGACTGCCGCCCGGACGCCGTCGACGGCTTCGCGGAGCAGACCAAAGGAAAAAGGTGCCGCGTGGTTTATGAATGCGACACCTCTGCGCTGTCCGAGGAAGATCTGTCGACTGTAACGGCGCTTCTTGAAGAGGATCCGCATCCGTCGTATAAAGACGACGGCGAGCGCGTCTACGGCATGATATATAGGGACAAAAACGTCAGATTCAAAACCTCTGACGGCACGGTCACGGTCGTGAAAATCGACGAAGAATAAAAAAAGCGCTTCGAAGCGCTTTTTTTGTTACCGTCGTATTATTTTGACGCGAGATATTCGTTGATCTTCTTTACGAGCTCGTCGGCGTCGGTGCCGTGTACCTCGCAGGCGTCCTCTATCGTTTCGCCTCTCGAGGCGGGACAGCCGAGGCAGTGCATGCCGATCTCAAAGAAGAACACCGCGGTCTCTCTGTCGTAATCGAGCACGTCTCCTATAACAGACTGTTTCGTTACTTCCATTTTTTATATCCGTCCTTTCAGCAGTATCATTTTTTAGATTATACTCCAAAAAAGCGGATCTGTCAAGACCTTTTACAGCGGTAACTTCAATATCTTTGCCGCAAAGCCGCAAAAGGACGCGTTCGGTGCCGGAAATGTTGATGATCGACGCGAGCGGCGCTTCGACGAGTTCCGCGACGGCGCGCAGCGCGCCGCGGCCGCCGTACTTTTTATCGCATGATTCGGCGATAGCGGAAATAACATCCTCGTCCGCCTCGACCGGTATTCCGCACACGTCGCCGAGCGCGGCGATCCGGCACCGTATTATCCCGCGTAAAGCCTCGTCGTCAAGCCGGTCGAAACCGATCACAGAGTCGAAGCGGTTGACGAGCTCGCGTCCGAAGAACCGGTCGGCGGACTTTTGCGAGGGGATGAAACCGGCGGAATTTGCAGAGCCTTCGTTTGAGGTCAGTATCACGATCGCGGCGGACATATCCGCCTTTCTGCCGCGGCCGTCAGTCAGCTCTCCTTCCTCCAGTATCTGCAGTAATATCCCGAGAATGTCGGGATGCGCCTTGTCGGCTTCGTCGAGGCAGACGACTGCAAACGGCTGCCTGAAGACCGCGCGCGTCAGCTGTCCGCCGTCGTCATGACCTACGTATCCGGGCGGCGAACCGATCAGCCGCGCGATCGAATGATGCTCCGAATATTCGCTCATATCGAATCGCAGCAGAGGCCGCCCGAGCGTCTCGGCGAGCGCCCGACAGCATTCTGTTTTGCCCGAACCGGTCGGGCCGGTGAAAAGAAACGACGCGAACGGACCGCGTTCGCGGCAGAATCCCGCGCTTTTCCGCGACAGCGCCGCGCAGATGCCGTCAAGCGCCTTTTTTTGCCCGAGTATCCGCTCGCCGAGCTTTGCGCGAAGCTCATCCGAGGCGGGAAAAACCGCCGTCCCGCCGCATCTGCGCCTCAGCGCCACTTCCACGTCGGCCGCCGTGACGACAGTTCCGGACCCGGTCTTCGATACCGCGCAGGACGCGTCGTCGATCAGATCGAGAGCTTTGTCGGGAAGATATCTGTTTTTAATGAACCGGCGGGAAAGCCCGACCGCCGCTTCGATCGCGGATGAGGTTATCGTCACGCCGTGATGCTTTTCGTAAACGGTACGAACGCCCTCGATCATCCTGCGCGCGAGTTCGTTATCCGGCTCCGCTACCGGGATCGGGGTGAATCTGCGCGAGAGCGCCGGATCGGGTTCGATATACTTTTCGTATTCGCCGAACGTCGTGGCGCCGATGACGGAAATCATTCCGCGCCCGAGCGGGACTTTCATCATATCCGACGCGTCGATCGCTCCCTCGGCCGCGCCGGCGCCGACGAGCGTGTGTATCTCGTCAAAGAACAGGATCGCGTCTCCGCGCGAGATCGCTTCGTTGATCAGACCGCGGAATCTTTCTTCAAAATCTCCGCGGTATTTCGCGCCTGACACGACCGACGCGACGTCGACGCTTATGATCGTTTTGCCGCGCAGCGCAGCGGGCACGAGATCCTCGGCTAGCATTTTCGCCGCGCCCTCGACTATCGCCGTTTTGCCGACGCCAGCTTCACCGAGCAGTATCGGGGCGTTTTTCGTCCTGCGGCAGAGGACGTCGATAAGCGCATCGCACTCCCGTTCACGGCCTATGCAGGGATCGAGCCTGCCGCGCCGGTAAGCTTCGCACAGATCCGTCCCGTATTTCCGCAGATATCCGTCCTCGCGCGCGGCGCTGTGTTTTACCGGCCGCAGATTTATGACCGAGGCGGCGTCGGCGTATATCTCAGCCGGCTTGACGCCTGCCTGTGAAAGCAGTTTCACCGCGGTGCAGCCGTCTTCCGACGACAGTGCCTGCAGCAGATGCTCGGTCCCGATCTCGCCGCCGCGACGGTCAGCCTGAAGCGACGCGTATTCGATCACGTGCCGCAGACGGACGGAAAAGACGCCGTCCGAGACGTCGGATCCGCCGCTCATTTCCGGGATCATGCGGTCGACGACCTGATACGTTACGCCGCGTGCGGCGAGCAGCTTGCAGGCGGCGCACTCCGGCTCGGACAGTATTGCAAGAAGCAGATGCTCCGTGCCGGTGAACGGACAACCGAGACGCGCCGAAACGGCCTTTGACCGGTCGATGACCTTTTCCGCGAACGCAGTGAAACGCATAAGAAACTCCTCACGTTTTTGACTGATTATTTTCGCTCAACGCGAGGTGTATTCACTCAGCCGGCAAAAAACGGAATAATCCGATGCAAGACAGTCCCAGGTCGAACAGTCGACGACGCCGGAC
>JAFZRM010000101.1 GCA_017619885.1 Clostridia bacterium
GCGCACGTTCGGAGCCCATACCGGGACGTACGGCTTTACGGGACGAAGCGCTTTCATAACGCAGATATAGTCCCAGTAATGGACGTGGTTCGAGCAACTGAGCGCTCCCTTTGACAGAAGCTCGCGGTGTTTTTTGAGCTTGTCCCGCCCGTGTATGCGAAGCCCGAGGCGTATGCGTGCCATCGGAAACACTATCGTGCAGAGAAGCAAACGAACCCAGAACTGCTTGAAGCGCATCCCGAACGACCTGTCGACGTACGGATAGTTTTCGTCGAACACCGTGCCGTCGTTTTTCTTTATCTTTATGTAATGCCCGTCCGTTTTCTCCGGGAACGGATACTTTGTCGGACGCGGATCGAAGTCCAAACCAACCACCACCTGACTGGTATCGAGAGTTAATGTGACAGAACGCCACGGGCAAATTCATACGCCTTTGCGGACCATTCCCATATGTCGAGATCGTCGCTTGAAAGATAATGCACCCTCGCCGTCAGCGCCTCGGGAACGTGTGTTTCTATCGCCTCCAGGTGCATCTCGGGAACGATTATAGCGCATTCATTATCCGCAAGCACGACTTCGTCCCGCACCTTGACCGGATGGACGCCGTCGAATACAGCCCGTGGATGATGTGAAAGCTCATCGTACCGAAAGAAGAACCGCACACCCGGGATAAAACCGGCCTTTAGATCGTCGTTGTTCGGGAATCTCCCGAGTTGACGCTCGACGACGAGCCGGTCTCCCGCCTGACAGTTACCCCACGCGAACATGACGTAATGAAAGAAGTCCTCGGGATCGTTCGCGGCGTTCCTCGCCTCGGCTTTCAGAGCCGCGGCGTCGAGACCGCGGGCGCGTACCGCCGACAGCAACCTGCCGCTTTTCAGTATGGAGATCGCGTCCTCTGCCGAAGCAGTATGACATACAAGGTCGGTCAAGCACCCGCGGTACTTCGGGCACGCCGTACATTCCGTGAGCTTTTGCGGCACAGGCACGCGCCGCCCGCTCTCATATTCCTTGCGGTATTCCTCCAACTCGCGCTGAATGCTCTCATCCGCTTCGATCTCGCAAGCCCTGCCGTTCGCGGCTTCATAGGCTATGCAATTGCAGAGCGACTGCAATTCCCACTCCGTTATCGCGGGATAAGCTGACAGATTCTTGTAAAGGACTCCGTCCCAGCATTCCGTGAATTCGAATCGCCCTATCCTGATCTTCATCCTATCTTTCCCGAGTGGCCGGCGCAGAGAAAACTATCGTATCCTCTTGAACAGCCTCGCGCTCCAGAACTCCATTTCCAATTCATCAATGTAAAAATGAAATATCGCTTTCCGATTCTTTGTAGCCGTGCTCAAGACCATATACTCCGCATCGGCTTTAACTGCGTTTTCCGTGTATCGGAACAGCTTCGCCCCGACGCCTTTTGAACGGCGTTCCGGTACGACGTACAGCTCTTCGACCTCAAAATACGGCGTTCCTTCGGGCATTATCGATCTCATATTCCCGGACTTTTCGACGTGCCCGAAAAGATACCCGATCACGCCGCCGCCGTCTTTTGCGATAAATATCCTGTTTCCTTCGATATCCGCTTTGTCATTCGCCCTGTATCCGTAGCAGCTGTTCTCGGCTTCCCAGTCTATTGATAATCGTATCAACTCTTCGAGTACGTCATCGTCCGATGCGGCTTCCCGTATTATGAGATCGCTCATAATTATCCGGCTTCCTTTCTGCGGACGACGGTCGACTTGCCGTGCTTCTTGATGTTTTCTTTGTCGATATACAGCTTTCGGTCGGCGCGTTGTATGCAGTTGCGGAAAGAATCGCCCTCGCCCGAAAACTCGTCGTATCCCGCGCCTATGGTGAGCGCGTACGGCGTTTTTGCGGCTTTGCAGGCGGCGTCGATCTGTGCGCGTATATCGGAGATGATCGAATCGACGTCTTCAGCTCTGTCCGCCTGAACGATCATTATAAACTCATCGCCGCCGTATCTGCCGATAAACTGTGTCATTGTGCTTTTGTTCGAGACGCTTTTGAGTGAATCGGCGATCGTGACGAGCGCGGCGTCCCCCTCTGCGTGCCCGTAGGTGTCGTTGATACCTTTGAAATCGTTCACGTCCATCATGATAACGAAAAGATGCTTGTCGGGCGTTTGCGTCATGCTTTTCTGCGAAATGAACCGTATAAGCTGCCCTCTGTTGTTGAGCCCCGTCAGCGGATCGAGTGAGATCGATGTTTCCATCGAGCGTATGTAGAAAATGATCATCAGTATCGCACAACAGTAGCAGAAGATCGGTGTGTTCGGAAGAACGGCAAGCTGAAACAGCCCGCCGAGGATGACTAAAACGGGGAGCAGCCCGACGTAAACGTGCTTTAGCCGTTCGATCGGGTTTGTATCGCCCTTCGCTTTGCGCAGAGCGTAAAACAGCTCAGCGGCGATGTTGATTGCCGGCACGGCGACAAGGAACACGTTGTAAAGCGGTTTTGTGTTAAGATCACCGTCGAGCAGTGCGCCCGGCGCAAAGATATAGACTGCGATCAGCGCGACCGTGGAGACGATAAACGGGAACAGCACGGCGAATTTGTTGATCCGCCTGTTCCTATGCGGCGTCTGCTCGACCGCCATAACGTAGTTGAGCCACATATAAGTGATCGCCGCCATGAAAATATAGTTCGTGAAGTTGAGGATCGCGACGGTGAACTCGGTCCTCGGGATCACCCCCGCGATGACCGCCGCCCATAACGCGTCCGAAACGAAATAACACATGAACGCTATCAGCGCATGATCGTACTTGACCTGCTTTTCCTGACGGTCGACGCCCCGCAGATCGTGTATGAGCATGATGCAGAAAATGATCAGGCATACGATATTCGATTCTGTGTAATAGATTATGTAATCCGACATGGATCGCCCTCCCGATATAAGCTTTCGGTGGATATGGGGATTCGTTTAATCAGTTTTACAGCTTGAACGTGTCTTTTATCATCTTTGCGGCGAGTTCCGGAGGCGTATCGGAATTGTCTATCCTGAGATAGTTCTCAAACGTGATCTCGCCCTCATAGCTGACGCACCGGAGATTCATATCGTCGTCGATCAAGCGTCGGTTCGACGTTTCGACGTCCCTCTTTGACGGCTTATGTTTCAGACGGTTCTCGGTCATGTTGCGTCGTAATCTGATCTCCTGCGGCGCGACAAGCTCGACGTAATAGTACTCTGTCCCGTACGGAGCGAATATCTCCTTGATATGCTCAAGATATTCCCATTCCGACGGAATATCGAAATCCATCATCATCGTATAGATCATTCCGTAATTATCGGATGCCGCGAAGTTCTTGAAGATGACGTCGCGAAGCTCGGTTATCGTTTTTCCGTCGTACCTTCCGAATATCTCGATCACCGGCTCAATCGTCATATGATTGTGGAACAGCCGCAGATCGGTGATCTTCATCAGCTCCTGCCCGACGGTCATCTTTCCGACCGCCGCGTCGCCTATGAGAAATACGAGTTTCATTCGTTGTTTCCTTTGATCAGTTCAATCTTCCGACAACAATGCGGCATAATGCTGTGAGTAATAATCAATGGCGGTCGTAAAATACTCTGAGTAGCTGATTCCGAACGTCTTCTCAATGGAATTGCCGTTCAAGAAAACGTCGATAACATCATCCGTTCCATATTGCTCGCAAAGATATTCAAACATGACCACCGCTTCGGGGTAGGTCAGAGCGGAACCGTTTAATTCCTTTGAGCCTTCCTCTTCTCCTCGCTTGTATGCGATCGACTTGTCATAAAGCATCCGGACTTGCGTACGATCAAGACGTCCGTCCGAGATCAGAGAAACGATGCCGTAGGCGCGGCAATAGGCTTCATTGTCGTCGGTATCGGTCTCCGTCCTGAACGTTTGATAGAGCTTCCAGACCTGATCATGGAACAGCAGATCGTCCGCCTCCGCTTCTTTGCCGCTCACTTCTTCAAAGAACCGCAGATAGGCGTCGAACCCCTCAGAATAGTATCGCGTCGGTGCATACCGCGTCTGGGCGGCATATGAGAAATGTTCCGCCAATGCTTCCTCTATCCATACCTGTTCCCGGATCACGACTGTTTCTTCCAACAGCAGATGTACCATCTCGTGCCAGATCGCGTTGTCCTTTGTCAGCACGATCTTGTTTTGGGTAGGATAGGCATAGGTATAAGTGTCAATATCGCCGAAGATGATGGAAATGGGCTCTGCATAACGCTTCTCGGCGACGGCAAGGGAGGACGGGGCCTCCGCGGCGATTTGTTTAATTACCATTTCCATGCCATCGAAGAAATCGCAGAACCAGTTGTAGACTCCGTCAGGATCAATGAGCCAGCTGTTTTCTGAGATCGTGACTGTAAAATTCTTAACTCTCAGCACGCAGTCATTTCCATTTGACGTGGTGAGCGTCAGTTCCGCCATTTCAAAACTACGGGCAGGCAGAGACATAGCGGGCGATATACCTAAGTAGTCGGACCAGCTGCCAAGGAGTGAGCCGGGATCTGCGGTTTCCCGAAAGACGGCAAAGTCATTATTCTCCAGAACATAAGCCGTGAGGCTCTTTGCGGTCTTCCGCGCGGCTGAAACGGTTTCTGCGTCAGACAGAACGGGGGAAAGATGAATGGCTGAACAGGAAGCGGTTAGCGCGTGAGCTCCGTCTGCATAGTAGTCCTTGAGGTCGATGTTCGTTTCCTCTCCGAAGGCAAACTCTGTCAGACCGACGCGCTGCCATACACAGGGAAGAGAGTATACCGCCCCGGCAAGCGCCTCGCGATAGGCTCCGCTTTCAAGATCAGCGGGACGGCAGAAGACCTGACTGCCCACGATCTGCGGACAGCCATCCGGTATAGAACTCACAATATAGACTGTCACGCTTTCCGGCTTGACTCCGGTCGTATTTTCAAAAGCAGCCAGATCTGACTGAAGCTTTTTGGCGGCATCGCGAAGCGCCGCTTCCTCATAGATCCTGTCTTCCATATGCATCGTGAAGGATCCGGCGGATATCATATGAGTATCAAACACCGCCATATAGTTCTCTTCACGTTGGTGCATTCCTTCTTTTATCTCAAGACTGTCGATGTTTTCTTCTGTTACAACCGGATCATTCTCTGCTTGAATATCTGTCTTCGCGCATCCGCAAAGCTGAATCGCCAATACTACCGTTAGGAGAAGCAGAATACAGAAACGCAGTTGTTCTTTCATAGCAGTCTCCGTCCTTTTACATCCAAATGTATTCAAAAGTGTGTGTTTTTCTAATCTGCCGGGTACGGATTCATCCGTTTCTCGTCATCAATACTACTGTCTCAACATGTTCCGTCCGCGGGAACATATCGACGCACCGCACACGCGCGAGAGAATATCCCTCGCCGAGCGCCGCGACGTCCCGCGCCAGCGTTTCCGGATTGCACGACACGTAAACTATCTTTCCCGGCGCGAGTTCGAGTAGCTGCCTCACGAGCGCCTTCGACAGTCCTGCGCGCGGAGGATCGACAACAGCCGTCCCGATCCCCTCGAGTCGGTCGCCGAACGCAGCCGCGTCGCCGGTGAAGAAACGCGCGTTTTCGAGCCCGTTCCACGCCGCCGTCCGCTTTGCGCAGTCGATCGCGTCTCCGACCATCTCGATCCCGACGATCCGCGCCTTCGGGTTCGCCGCCGCGAGCGTCAGAGCGAACGTGCCGCACCCGCAGTACAGATCGGCGCATTTCTCCCGTTCACCGGGCGCGGCGAACTCGCGAACAGTCTCGACGAGCAGTTCGGCTCCCGCCGTATTAACCTGAAAGAACGCCGACGGCACGACAGTGAAGCGCACCCCGCCGAGCGTGATATGTATCTCCCGCGCCCCGAGAACGAGCGTGTATTTCGCTTTCCCCGAGATTTCCCACACTGAAGCGACAGCGGGGAACTCCCGCATCAGCTCGTCGGCGAACGTCGGCGCATCGCCCGATAGCCTCACGGCCAAACATATCTCGCCGCCGTCCCCGCGCCGAAGCTCGAGCACCTCTGCGTCGGCGTGTGCATATCCGTCCGCGAATTCGCGGATCGCGTCGAAATCCGGCGGGATGAGCGCGCATCGCCCACCAGCCGGATATATCCCCTCGCGGCTGTCCTTTTTATAATACCCGAGCGTCCCGTCGCGGTGGAAGACCGCCTTGTTGCGATAGGATTCCGAATCCGACGCGTGAATCACCTCACCGACGTCGACCGACATCCCGACGCGTCTAAACGCTTGAGCGACCGAGCGACGCTTGACCTCGAGCTCGTGATCGTATGTAATATGACGCAGGGCACATCCGCCGCATTCGCCGAAGGAGGCGCAGTCCGGATCGCACCGATACTCAGATGCCGAGAGCAGGGAAGAGATTCTCGCGGTCTTGTAGTTCTTGCCTCCGCCGGTCTCTTCAAGCTCGCAAACGTCACCGTCGACCGCGCCATCGACGAACACGATCGCTCCCGCATCGCGCGCTATCCCGAAGCCGCTTCGGTTCATATCCTCGATCGTGAACAAAACCCCGCCTCCTTCGCGCATAATACTTCACTCTATTATACACGAAAAAAGCAGGGTTGTCAAATAATATTATAATCTATTTAATATTATCAAAAGATGCGTCAGAATGTCAGATCAGTTCTGCGGACCGAGGACGACGGTCGACTTGCCCGTCTCGTCGTCATAGTTCGCGACGTACTGCAGTATCAGTGACGCGTCCATGCCCGTGATATTTCCGTCGCAGTTGACGTCCGCGCAGGCAACCCCCACGAACTCGACCGATGACATCCCGGTCTCCTCGTCGTAATTGGCGACATACTGCAAAATCAACGACGCGTCTATACAGGTGATAACTTCGTCGCCGTTCACGTCGCCGTAAGCGTAGGTCAGCTTCCGCAGCGGAACGTATTCAACATGGCTCGGATCGTTCACGCAAACACGCATCTTGATCCCCGTTCGCTCCGTTGTCGGCGCGGAGATTATCGTCCACTCGCCCCAGGTGTGCCCTGCTGCGGGGACCTCTCCGACAGTTTCGCGGCTTAACTCAAGTCCGCAGACGGAACAATAAACAACGCTATCCATGTGACCCGCCGCTATGCATGTCAGATCGACGATTTCTTCGACCGCCTCGCTCGGAATGTGCCCGGTCGGCGGGATCACGACGGTCTCGCGCGAGAGCTCCGCTTCGCAGACCGAGCAGTACAC